>JACMIX010000367.1 GCA_014380935.1 Gloeobacterales cyanobacterium ES-bin-141
GAGGGTAGTGACACCTGTCCCATGTTGCTGGATGAGGTATCACCTGTGCAGGGGCAGTACCATCTCACCACCGTTCGCCGGGATATCGGTATGCTTCGCGATGTCCTCACTTCACACCGGGGTGTCACACAGATTCTTTTTGACGGTGCGGGAATGAACGCGCTTTTACCCGGATTGGCCCTGGAAATATGGCCCCAGGCGGCCCTGGTCCCCAATTACGATGCTATCGAAGTTGTCAGGGTCGCGAAGACACCCGAGGAACTCGCCGCTTTTCGCACGGCCTTCCGGTACAGCAGTCAGGCCATTGCATCTACATTGCGTTGGGTCAAGGCGTCCACTGGTCTTGCCGACGGGACGCAGACTACCGATCCCGAGTTCAATACCCCTCTGAGTGAGTCCGACCTCAGCCGTAAGATTGCCGATGAGTACGCCCGGCAGGGGGCACTTGAGCTGTCTTTCAGAACAATTGCCGGTTCCGGGGAGAACAGTGCTGTGATCCACTACAGCACACCGAACCCGACCAAACACCTGCGCACTGGTGAGATCGTCCTGCTCGATAGCGGTGCCTACTACGCGGAAGGTTTTGCCACGGACTGTACGCGCGTCGTCTATTGTCCGGGCACCAACAAAGAACCACAGACCTGGCAGAAGCAGATCTACACAGTGACCCTCAAAGCTTGTATCCACGGGATGATGGCCCGGTTCGAGCGCTCGACTCCCTGCCGCGACCTCGATGCCCAGATCCGGGGGGTCGTACAGCACTTCGGGTACGACTACGCCCACGGTACAGGCCACGGGGTAGGAATCCACGTCCACGAAGCAGGTATCCGGCTCGCCGTGACCTCCACGTATAAGTTCACCGAGCATGCCGTCGTCAGTATCGAACCGGGTATCTACTTGAACGGCAAGGGCGGAGTGCGCATCGAGAATGTCGCGATCGTCGTACCCGACCCTTACACACCCGGTGGGCTTTGCTTCGAAAACCTGGTCTACGTAGGCTTCGATTGGGATCTCATCAACTTGCAGTTGCTTGATGAGCGCGAGAAGCGCTACCTGCGCGAATACGAGTTGGCATGCCGACAAATGGGAACTGCCGTGACCGGGTGTCCCCTCATCGATGCGTAGGAAGCTCCTGCCGGGATCAAATGACGGACCCCCCGCCTCCCATACCACGCGGCAACGCGTCAAAGCTCTCCGAATCGAAAATCGATGTGCTCTCCGCGTCGTCTAGTATCACGGCTGAACCGGGGGGATCGTCTGTCACCGACTCCGGCATGACTGAGCCCGAGCCAGTGTCACCACCGCAACTACTCAGGACTGCTAGTGCATCTGCTGCCCGGTTGCCCGCGTTCACGATCACAAGGGTGTTGCCCGACTCAAGGCCGTGCTCGAAGTAGCGCGCCTGCTCCTCGGAAAGACCCATATCGACCAGCGCTTCGATAAAAAGACCGGCGAGCGAACTATCTTCTCCAAAGGCATGAGGCAGACCACTCAGAAACCCACCCGTGGTCGCGGCGGGAGACGTCTCTTCTAGGGCCTGAACGCCCGTGTGCTCGGTGAGTGCCTCCTGCTCCGCACTGTCACCGACAGCTATCCTGATCTGCTCGTCCAGGAAGCCCACTTTTTCTAGCTCTGTAATTGAGCGCTCGGCACTCGGGAGATTGGTGAACAAACTCGCGACCGTGACGCCGTTGCTGTTTGCTGGTGATTGAGTCATAGACATACAGTATTTCCTCCTATCGCTGCAACTGTAAGCCCTGTAGAGGCCCGGGTCTATCTTGCACCGTTTACGCACCAACTTGCCAGACGACTAATTCCGGGTTCGTGGCAAGCGTATGCCTGCAAAGCGCACAAACCTGTAGGCTGCGGTCTCGGTTCGCAAAAAATCGCGCCAAACGTGAAGTGGATACAGCTTTACGTGTTTTATGTAATATTGGATAAGTTTCTAACGAACTTGTGTTCCAAAATACATCAAGCTAGTTAAAGAAGTGATAACTTTAACAGAGTCCGAAGCAGAAAGAATCTCCCCCCAGGCCTAGTACAAGTAGAAGGCTATCGAACGAGTAACATCTCGACTTTTTCCCGAGGAAATTCTTGAAAATTGGCACACTCCGCTTCGACTAAGTGTTTCCCTCTTGTTCAAATGTCTCCCTCAAGCATATTTCCCCGTTAAACCATCGGCGAGGATATAGGCAGGAAAAATCTACATCTAGATGACCAATTAGCCTCAGTAGTCGGAGAAACTAGTTGGCCAGGTTATGTCTGGCCGAAGGGTCTGTGGTTTTGAATCTCCATATCTTTTAGGGTGCTTTTCAGTACAAATTCTCTAGTAGTCCTGCGCTGAGAAGCCTGCTATTGCTAGTTTACGCACGGCATAAATTGTTAAAAATTGCCGTTGTATTTTAGCGACTATCTATGAGCGACTGGAATATTCAAACGCTACTGCCTGCTAACTCATAGGTGATTGGCTACTATCTATCGTAGTCAGTCAACGCTTCTCCTGGGCTATGCCTCGTGTAACGCCAATCTTTTCTCTTGGATTCATTTTGTTGGGCCAGAGCGATACCGGTTTACCCCTTCGTCTTGCCCGCTCAACAATTCACTGCGATTGCGGGTTTTCGGGCATCTTGCGCCGAGATCAAAATCTGTGTGTCGGCATCAATAACTCTAAACTCATGTAGGGGAGCAAAGCAATGAAACTGAAACAACTGCCCACTCTGCTCTATCCGGCGGTCTTCCTGGTCAAGAAGAATCCAGCATTAAGGTATATGCTTTCTATCGTTGCTCTGATAGTTGTGTGTGTCTTGAGTCTCATCTCTTACTGGCAGATCACAGCCATCTTCAAGGATGACTTTGACCGCGCCGATCCAGAACCGGTGTGGTCTGCATCTGGTTGGGATGTGGTAGAGGGGAAGCTTCACAGTGACATTAGCGGCTATGGAGAGGTGTTGACGAAGAAAGCCTTTCCTCAGGAAAGTTATACGCTCGCCAGCAGTGTGAAGGGACTGGCATCGGGATCAGCAGCCACCTTGACGGACAATATTCACGTGGTCTTTGGAGCCGATGAATCCGGTCATGGATATCGCCTGGCTTACTACCCGTCCTTTAATGCCAGGCTGGAACTAAGCTACAGAGACGCAGGTGCCTCCGGTGAGATCCAGGAGCGTGTGCTGGCATCTACCAGTTTCAAGGCTGAGCCTGAGTCCTGGTACCGCCTGGAGATTAAGCGTGACGGGGCACTGGGGTTAATCCGGATTTACCTGGCTAAGGAGGGCATGGCAGGTACCCCTTTGCTGGAGGTGGTGGACAACACTTCCAGAGCATTGGGACACATTGGCTGGGGCGTTGAGCGCGAGAGCCCCGGAGAAGTTCACGTAGATTGGGTGGTGGCACGTTGACTACCCCGTCACAAGCCTGAGCCTGGAAGAGTGTCCAGCTTCGCTGCCGCAGTGAGATGTGCATGTTCAGTGTGCACATCTCACTGATGCCTTTTGAGCGCAGACCGGGCCGTGAGCAGCCTGGGTTTCCGCCTCAAGTGGTGGACGGGTAATTGCTGCTCTGGATCTATCCCCTGAGGCTGATGTTAGGGAGTGGGTCGGAAAGTTTCTCTATAGACATGTGGCAATATACAGGCCACCGATATATGTCTGGCATTGCTA
>JACMIX010000368.1 GCA_014380935.1 Gloeobacterales cyanobacterium ES-bin-141
ACGGTGGAGCCGTCAACGCCAATCTGGATATAACTGCCGGAGTTCCTGAACCTGAGTTCTTCCTGGCCACTCGCAATTGCCGCGAGAACGGCGGTTGCCTCGGTGGTCCGGGCCTTGTTCGTCTGGCCCAAAAAGTTTGGCAGGGCAATGGCGGATAGAATGCCAACTATGACCACGGCAACCAATAACTCGAGTAACGAAAAGCCCTGCGAGAAACGCGGCTGGATTGGCTGGCGGTACATGAGTCGGGTACAAGAGATACCCTGCTAACGTGCCCCTCCCCCATCAATTGTTAACCGGCACGCATACCGGTCATCTGGAGTAGACTCCCAGACTTTCCACAACCATATCGGCCAGGTCATTGATGAAAGTCTTGTTGACATTGAGCGCTTTGGCGCGGCGGAAATCATGAATACCGGCTGCCTCCGCCACCTCTCGATACTCCAGTTCGATTTCCTGCAAGGTCTCGATGTGCTCGGAGATGAAGCTGACCGGGACAACCAGCAAAGAACGCACCCCGCGTTCGGCCAGACCGTTGATTGTCTCCTCGGTGTAGGGCTTGAGCCACTCGACCGGACCGACCCGGCTTTGATAAGACAGGGAGTGGCCATTGGGCCGGTCGAGTACTTGCATAATCATCTCGACCGTCTCCTCGGTCTGGCGCTGGTAAGGGTCGCCGTCCTGCTCGACATAGCTTCTGGGCACACCGTGGGCTGAGAACAGAATGTGAACGTTCTCCGGGCGCTCGAAGCGGTCGAGACCCTCACGAACACGCTCAGCCATGGCCTGAAGATAGCCGGGGCGGCGATACCACGAGTTGATCACCACCCGCTCAATATTTTTGAGTTCGGGGTCCTTGGCCCATAACTGGTCGAGCAACTTGATGCTCGAGCCGCTGGTTGAAATCGAATATTGCGGGTAGAGAGGCAGGATGACCAGTTTACGGACCCCATCGTCGCGCAGTTTGCGGACCGCCTCCTCTGTAAACGGATGCCAGTAGCGCATGCCGACATAGACCTCGGCATCGACGGCACGAGCGACGAGCGCCTTTTTGAGCACGCGAGCCTGCTGCTCTGTGATCGCCCGCAGGGGTGACCCACCGCCGATGGCTGCATAGTTCTTGCGAGACTTGGGTGCTCGCAGCGTCGAGATAAGCCAGGCAAGCGGCTTTTGAAGCGGCGTAATCGGGATGCGAATAATCTCAGGGTCCGCAAAGAGATTGTACAGAAAGGGTTTGACGTCCTCCTGCTTGGCTGGGCCACCCAGATTCAGCAGTAACACTCCAAATTGCGCCATTCCCGTTCTCCACCTGAGGTTTGCTAAACATACCGTAACGCCGTTTTAGAGTCCCGGACAAGGCTTCAGTCTCCAGGAGCGTACAAAAATACCGGCAGAATACTGACGGGGATCACTATTGTGGCATCCACTTCCTGGGACGGAGCCGATTCATTAGCCCATTACGTAAACTTGTATAGAAAAGTTGGAGAAAAATCATGCCGAAAGTAACTATGTTTGGACGCGATTATACCTGCGAGTCAGGAGCTAACTTGCGTGAATTTCTACTCGAGCAAAACGTCGCACTTTACAACGGTCCAGCCATGCTTAACTGCCACGGTTTCGGGACCTGTGGAACCTGTGCGGTGGCTGTCGAGGGCAAGGTCTCAGAGCCGGGCGGTCCAGAAAAGATCCGTCTTGGTCTGCCTCCTCACAAAGGCATCGAAGGGGGCCGCCGCCTAGCCTGCCAGGTACGCGTGCTTGGAGACATCAAGGTCACTAAATATGAAGGCTTCTGGGGAGAGGGGGCAAACATTCAACCTGCTCTCGTACGCTCTTAAGCTTCTCTGTACTGACTCCTCGCCTGATTGGGGCCAAGAACTGCTAGAGTGGGTAGAGAATTTTAATTTTTGTAACCACCGCATCAGGCACTGGCCACCCCATGAGTACCAACGCTCTTAGTACCTCACGCATTCGCAATGTTGCCATTATCGCGCACGTCGATCATGGCAAGACCACTCTCGTGGACGCTCTCCTCAAGCAGTCCGGTATCTTCCGTGAAAATGAAGTGGTCGAGACTTGCGTGATGGACTCCAATGCCCTCGAACGGGAGCGGGGCATCACTATTCTGGCCAAAAATACGGCAGTGCATTACCGCGACTACCTCATCAACATCGTCGATACGCCTGGCCACGCGGACTTTGGCGGTGAGGTAGAGCGTGTGCTCGGTATGGTTGAGGGCTGCTTGCTGATCATCGATGCCAACGAAGGACCAATGCCTCAGACGCGCTTCGTGCTGCGCAAGGCTCTCGAAAAAGGGCTCAAGCCCATTGTGGTTGTCAACAAAATCGACCGACCCCACGCCGATCCCCACCGCGCCATCGACAAGGCACTCGACCTGTTTATCGAGCTGGGTGCCGACGACGATCAGGCAGATTTCCCGGTCCTCTTTGCTTCGGGTCTGAGTGGTTTTGCCAAAAACGACCTCGGGGATGAATCAAATGACATGAAACCTCTCTTTGAAGCGGTCATCCGTCAGGTCCCGGCTCCCGTGGGAGACCCGGCCAAGCCGTTGCAGCTGCAGGTGACGACGCTCGACTACTCCGAGTACCTGGGTCGCATCATCATCGGCAAGATCCACAACGGCACGATCCACCTGGGGGAGACGGTTGCCTTCATCCGCGACACAGGCAAGATCGAAAAGGGCAAAGTCACCAAGCTGTTTGGTTTTGAGGGTCTGAGCCGTATCGAACTCACCGAAGCCCACGCGGGTAACATCGTGGCAGTAGCCGGGTTTGCCGACGCCAACATCGGTGAGACCATCGCCAGTGCCGAGCACCCCGAGGCGTTGCCCCTCATCCGAGTGGACGAGCCGACCCTGCAAATGACTTTCTCGGTCAACGATTCACCCTTCGCCGGTCAGGAAGGCAAATATGTCACCTCCCGCCGTCTGCGCGAGCGGCTTTACAAGGAGCTAGAGACCAACGTTTCGATGCGCGTCGAAGACACCGACTCGCCGGACCGTTTCCTCGTCTCGGGGCGGGGTGAGCTGCACCTCGGCATTCTGATCGAAACGATGCGCCGAGAGGGTTACGAGTTTCAGGTCTCAAAGCCCCGCGTCATCTTCCGTCATGTCGATGGCAAAATTTACGAACCGTTCGAGTTGCTGGTACTCGATGTGCCGGACGATGCTTCGGGCGGGTGCATCTCCAACCTGGGTCGCCGTCGTGCCGAGATGCAAAATATGCAGAGCTTCGGCAACGGCCGCACCCAACTCGAATTCATCATCCCGGCCCGCGGGTTGATGGGCTTTCGCACCGAGTCCCTGCGACTGACACGGGGTGAGGGGATCATGAGCCACTCTTTCCTCGATTACCGGCCCAGCATCGGCGAGATGGAGACCCTGCGCAACGGTGTGCTGGTCGCGTTCGAAGAGGGCGAGGCAACTTTCTATTCGCTTCAGAACGCCGAGGACCGGGGTATCTTCTTCATCACTCCCGGCACCCGAGTCTACGCGGGTATGATCATCGGCGAGAACAACCGCCAGCAAGACCTCGATCTCAACATCACCAAGACCAAAAAGCTTACCAACATCCGTTCCGCCTCGGGCGACGAACTGGTTCAGCTGAAAACACCGGTCCTGATGAGCCTGGAGCAGGCCCTGGAGTACATCAACGATGACGAATTGGTCGAGGTCACCCCTCAATCCGTACGCCTGCGCAAAATGTCCCTCAAGGCAGCCAAACGCTGAGCGTAATAGCTAGCTGTATTCTTACAGCCCCTCATAGTACAGTGTTGACACATTGCAGTCAGGCTATTGACTCACAAAACTGCTGCTACGCGTCAACACTGTACAGTGAGCATCGAAGATATGGCACGGCACGCAAACTGGTGTAATAACGTTCATACCTCTTTCGTCTTCGGCCATTCAGACTGCGACGTGCCTACACGGTTTACAAGTCGGAGTGTCCGAATCGGCATCGCTGCGTGGATAGTACTAACGGGTATTGTGCATCAGTCTCCGAGGGTGTGGGCTCAACCGAAGTCCGTACAGCCCAAGAGTACGCCACACCAAGCGATTGTGAGGCCTGTGGTGAAGCTTGAGTTCGGCTTCACCCCAATTGGAGAACTGCTCCTTTTACAACTTCAACAAGAGCCAGCTTCGGTCAGAACAGATCTGCGGACCAGCGATGTCGTTGTCGCCATCGACAGCTTGCCGACACAGGGTGCGGACCTCGTAGAACTCACGGCTCCACTCGCTAACCCGGCAAGCAAGAAGCC
>JACMIX010000369.1 GCA_014380935.1 Gloeobacterales cyanobacterium ES-bin-141
GCCTACCGTCCGTGGGGTTGATCGCGATGTGGCATACCGCACAGGTGAGGTTGCCATTGCGGTTCAGACCAATTGGAAAACTCGCTCCCCGTGCCACGTCAAGGCCCGTGTCGAGCATGCTTCCAGCTGGATAGACGCGGCTCCCGACCGTGAGGTCTTTTCTGAGCCTGATGTGCAGGTCCGAGGTCGGTTGGCCGTTCAGGTCATCGATTGCCTCGCGTACCTCGGGCAGGATGCGGGCGAAACCAGCCCCGAAGCCGAAAACCCGCTGTAAACCGAATGTGTCACCGATTTTGTGGTTGAAGAAGATATTCTCGCCGCTTGCGAGCAATTGTGGAGTGATCTGGACCGCTCCAACCCGCTGGTAGGACACGGGATCGCTCGGGTCCAGTCCTCGTGAGGATACGAGTTCGGCTGCCTGCTGCGGACTGAGCACCGTCCCGAAGTAATCGTATGAACCAATAGGCTGCGTCGGAGCGGGACGTAGCAGGTCTTCCGAGGATAAGCCTGCCTGAGTCTGAGTCAGGCAGGTCGAGGCAAATACAGCTAATCCACTTGCCATGCCAATCAGGGCGAACAAGGATGCACCTTGGCGCACGCGCATAGACTTCTCCTTGAGTGGTTGAGGTGCAGGACCGTACTTGTAGTCTAGAAGGCGCACCGTATTGCAGAACAAGTGCTGTACTTTTAGATACAAAATTTTGCACAAGTAGTGAATAAGCCCCTACCGTGCCACTGCATGACGTACCCGGGGCACAGATGAATGCGGGATACCAGGCTTGATACGTGTGCCGGTGCCACGAATATGATCTCGGCCTCACTTCTTAATTTATTGACAGGATTTGGCAATAAGCTCTAGACTCTCTCTTGCAACAGTTTCTCAATTATCTCGTGGCATAATTATGCCCTCAGTCGTTGTGAAGCTTTCCTATGAACGCTCATATCCTTTTACTCGGCCTACTCAGGCACGATTCATTTGGGATACATGGGCATTCACTGTTGCGAGTAATCCCAACTGAGTGTGAGGTGGTTATGTACAGACGACTCAAGTACGGCCTGGCTTTGTGCTGCGTACTCTGTCCTGGCCTGGTGGGAGCGGTTCGGGCGGAAGTGCTGCGCAAAGCAGATCTGGGGCTACCCCGGATGCGGGCACAGGACCTGGCTCAGTTACCCGGGCGCGATCAGGGTGTAACTGACCTTGAGGAGGTTGAGGTGACGGCCGATCGGAACCAGTCACGGCCAACCACGGCGGCAACCGGTCTTGAGACTCCAGCCCGCGACGTACCCTTTTCGGTTCAGACGATTCCCAAGGCCGTGATCCGCGAGCAAGACCCGGTCAGCATTCAAGATGCCCTGCGCAACGTCAGTGGCATCAATGCCAGCACCCGGTCCAATTACGGCTTTATTGACAATTTCTACATCCGGGGATTCCAGGCGGAGTTTCTGCGCGACGGCGTACCCGATGCGATTACTCCCATCAACACGGAGCGCTCGGGACTATTTCGAGGGTTCGCGGACGTCGAGCGTATCGAAGTTCTTAAGGGACCGGCAGGTGCCCTCTATGGCCTTTCCGCCTCGGGGGACAACGCCGGGGCGGGGCTTGTGAACCTGGTCTCGCGGCCCTTCACACCCAAGCCCGAGGCGGAATTGACGCTCACCTACGGCAGTTTTAACCGGCGGGCGGGCCTGCTCAATCTGGGTGGACCCGCGGGTGATGACGGGCGAGTGTTCTACCGCCTCGATCTCGGGTACGAGGAGCGCGACGGTTTCCGCGACCAGAGCCTCTACCGCCTGGAGGTCTTGCCCTCTTTGCAGTGGAAGATTGACCAGAACAACACCCTTGCGCTCGACTTTGACTATCGCCGCATCAACGCGGAGCCTGAGATTCCGGGTGTGCCCTTCCTACCCGGGGCAGACAGCGCTGTTCTCTCCGGTGCCCGTTCACGCATTTATCGCTCGCCCTTCTCGAAAGCGGAGCAGGAGTATTACCGGCTGGGTCTGGTGTATGACTGGAAGTTTGCGCCCCGGGCCGGGTTTGCCAACAAGTTCTTTTACACCAGGCGCAGTTTCGACCTCGTCCGCAACGCCACTGACGTCATCGCCTACAGCGTGACGCCCTCGGATGCGTTCCCGAGCGGGACGGCCCTGGCACGCCGTTTGCGTGAGCAGTTCGACACGGACGAGTCTTATCTCAACCGTAGCGAGGTCAATCTAGAGACGCGCTTTTTGGGCGCGGATCACCGCCTGCTCGCCGGGGTCGAGCTGAGCCGGATTGCAGGTAACACCCTGCGCTACCAGAGCGGCAGCATCGGCAGCACCAGTCAGACGAACAATCCCGGCGACCCGACCAACGGAGACGCGGTCTGTGCTGAGGGTGCGCGCGACGTCCCGACCCGGCGAGTACCCTGCCTTGATTTTTTTGATCCCCGCTTCGGTGAGGTGCGCGTCGAACGGGTGCAGGCCAATGTCAACGAGAACCGTTTCTCGGTCAACGAGACCATCGGGGGGTATTTCCAGGATCAAATAACGTTCTCGGAGCAGTGGAAGGCGCTCGCGGGGGTGCGCTTCGACAGCTTCCGTGAGGCGCAGCAACGCGGGCCGGAAGGCTCCAGTCCCGAGCGCACCTACGACCGTACCGTTTCACGTCTCAACCCGCGCCTGGGGCTCGTCTACCAGCCCGACACCAGTTCCTCGATCTACACAAGCTACGCGAGCAGCTTCTCCTCTAACGGGGCAACTGTCCTGGACGGAGTGCTCACACCCCTGCCGGTTCCTTTTCTCAATCAGTTCGAAGTGGGGTACAAGGGCAGTTTTCTGGGCGACCGCCTCAACCTGACCGTGGCCCTGTTCCGGATTAACCGTGAAAATGTCGTGAGCCGCCTCGACGCGGACAACAACCCGACCGACCCGGTGGACCAGCGCTCCCAGGGCGTGGAGTTAGACCTCATCGCCCGCCCGACGCCCCCCTGGACACTCAACTTCAACTACGCCTACCTCGATGCGCTCACCACCCGCGGCGTCCCTCTGGAAGTGGACGGCAACATAGGTATCCTCTCCCCAGCCCGCAGCGATGCCCAGATTACGGGCGTGCCGCGCCACTCGCTGAATTTGTGGACGACTTACCAGTTGGGCAGGCAGTGGACAGTAGGGTTAGGAGTCAATTACCAGGACGCCCGTTTTGCTAATCAGGACGGTACAGGTGTACTGCCCAGTTTTGTCCTCCTCGATGCTCTGATTGGTTACCGCCCGAGCGAGTCCACCGAGGTCCAGCTCAATTTGCGTAACCTGACCGATGCCGACTACTA
>JACMIX010000370.1 GCA_014380935.1 Gloeobacterales cyanobacterium ES-bin-141
CTTCACCGCGGGACGCTACTGGGTCGACGATTACGGCCATCCCGATCGCGAGGCCGATTTCCGGATCCTGCGCGCCTATTCGCCCTATCACAACATCCGCTCCGGCACCGCCTACCCGCCGATGCTGGTCACCACCGCCGACACCGACGACCGGGTCGTTCCCGCCCACAGCTTCAAGTTTGCCGCCGCCCTGCAGGCCGCCCACAAAGGCGACGCCCCGGTATTCATCCGCATCGAAACCAAGGCCGGGCACGGTGCAGGTAAACCGACCACCAAGGTGATCGAGGAAGCTGCCGACCGCTGGACCTTTCTGGTCAAGGTGCTGGGAATGCCGGAGCCGAAGTTTTAGCCGGATTTAGCAGGTGGTGAAAGCGGATCTCGTGTCTATTCGAGCGCTAGTTGGAAAACTGGTGGGCGGAAGCAAGCCTGGTGAGCACCGGGCAGGTTGTTTTCGATCCGAATATTTTTGAGGCAGGCTGTAGACATCTCAGCCAAAGTTGCAATCAGCTGCTTTAGAATACTGGACTCGAAAGTGCTGCTGCCTGGTTAACTCACGAACATGCTCGGCATGCGGTATCCTCGGACGGGTCAGTATTTTTGGTGGTGCAGAGATTTATGATTGCGAGGGATTTCGGCTTGACCCAGTGCTTTCAGCGTCCACGGCTACCGAAGCGCCGGGTGAGCAGGGGTAGAACCTGTGGGGCGTGTCTCTTGAGTTTGGCCTTGAGCTTGTCCACGTTGTTGCCAATGGGGTCTGCTGCTCCGGTGCTGGCTCAGGTAAGTGCGCCGGGCTGCCTGGGACCTGAGCCTGCCGGTCTGGGCTTCGTCCTCGACGGCGCGGTGGCCTTTGAAGGTGCCGGTCGTTCCGTATCCAGCGCTGGGGACGTTAACGGCGACGGCATCCCTGATTTGATTGTCGGGGTATACCGTGCTAATGCTCAGGGTAGGAGTAATGCTGGTCGGGCCTATGTGGTTTTCGGCAAGGCAAATACAGCACTAATAGACCTGGCCAACCTTGGCAACGGGGGGTTCGCCATCGAAGGCGCGGCAGTCGAAGACTCTACTGGTAATTCCGTAGCCAGTGCTGGAGACGTCAACGGTGATGGTATCCCCGACTTGATTGTTGGAGCAAGCAGGGCGGACCCCCAGGGTAGGAGTGATGCCGGTCGGGCCTACGTGGTCTTTGGCAAAGCGGACACAGCCACCGTGGACCTGGCCAACCTGGGCAACAGCGGCTTCGCCATCAATGGCGCGACTGCCCGTGACTACGCCGGCGGCTCAGTATCCAGTGCTGGAGATATCAACGGCGATGGCCTGGCCGACCTGATTATTGGAGCAAGCAGGGCAGATCCCCAGGGTAGGGCCGGCGCCGGTCAGGCCTACGTGGTGTTTGGTAAGGCGAACACGGCCACCGTGGATCTGGTCAACCTGGGCAACAGCGGCTTCGCCATCAATGGCACAGCGTCTCATGACTATGCCGGCAATTCTGTATCCAGTGCCGGTGATATTAACGGCGACCGCATCCCCGACTTAGTTGTTGGGGCACGTGGTGCAGACCCGCAGGGTAGGCTGGAGGCTGGCCAGGTCTACGTGGTATTCGGCAAAGCGGACACAGCCACCGTGGATCTGGCTAACCTGGGGAGTGGCGGCTTCGCAATCGAAGGCGAGGCGAGCCTAGTCGCTATCGGTCTTTCCGTGTCCAGTGCTGGGGATGTCAGCGGCGACGGCATCCCCGACTTGCTTATTGGAGCAGGCGCAGCAGACATCCAGAACAGGGTTGATGCTGGTCGGGTCTACGTGGTCTTTGGCAAAGCGAACACAGCATTAATAGACCTGGCTAACCTGGGCAGCGGCGGCTTCGTCCTTGATGGTGCGACGGCTTATGACTACGCTGGTATCTCCGTATCCAGTGCTGGAGATGTCAATGGCGACGGCATCCCCGATCTGATTATTGGAGCAAGCAGGGCAGACCCCCAGGGCAGGATTTTTGCCGGTCGGGCCTACGTCGTCTTCGGCAAGCGCACAGATACCAACCCCATTGACCTACGCAACGTTCAACTCAGTGCCACTCCCGATGTCACCGCCGCCCTGCTCGGCGCGGCCGTCACCTTCACCGGCAACAACCTTTCCAGTGTCTCGGCCATCACACTTGGCACCGTCGCCGTTCCCTTCGCCCTCAACTCCAGCACCCGACTGACTGCCGTCCTCCCTGCCAATGCCCTGAATGGGGTCAGCACCCTCACCCTCAGCACTCCGCTCGACGGCACCCTCAGCTTTGGTTTTGAAGTGCTGCCGAGGCCCTCAAGGTCTCCCAGCATTCTGTCCGTCACTCCGACCACTGGTTCTCCTGGTACCAGAGTGATTGCATCGGGTGCAGACCTGTTGGGAGCAACGGTGCGCTTTTGCAACGGGGTGCCCGCCTTCAGCCGCTCTATCAGGACACGAGTGCTGTTCGAGGTTCCGAGTGGAGCGACGAGCGGGCCGGTGACGGTGACTACGGCTGGCGGCAGCTACAACTTCCTATTCACCGTGCCGTTGCCTTGAGCAAAGCCGGTCGTAAGATGTGCAACCAGGATCAGGCTCCGCTGTGGGCAGTAGAGATTTGAGCGGCAGCCCTGCTCTGGTCAGCCAGGCGTCGCTAGCAGACAATGGCAGCAGTCAGTACCGGCATTGACGATGACGACTCCCCTCCCACCTGTCACCTACCCGAGTGAAGATGGACTGCCCATAGCAGAGACCACCTGCACCTCTACACCCTGTTCACCACCCTCGAAGTGCTCAAGCTAGTACCTCGAAGGACAACAAACCCAGGCCACCGTCCTTGCCAACCAGTTTCTCTACTACGCACCAGGTGTACCTACGGCTCGGGTCACTCCCGATGTGATGGTCATCTTCGGAGGCATCACCCAGCCGCTGAGCTTGCGGGTGCAGGTGCAAGGGGCGCTCATCGGCTTCTACCGGCTGGACAACGGCCAAAAGCTGCTCACCCCTGCAGAACTCGTCGCAGAACTGCATGTGACAGCGGCCGGTCTGGAGCACGAGCAACAGCTCAGGCAGCCGAAGCCCACCCAGGCCGAACAACGCGCCGAGCAAGCCGAACAATGGGCCGCACAATTGGCTGAACGCCTCCGGGCTCTCGGGGTAGACCCGGACCAACTTTGAGCGGGCTTCGCATAGACAGAGCCTCAACTGGGATGCCGGAGCCGAGGTTCTAGAAAGAAGCCCCGCTGGTGTGAGTCTCAGCACTTGTAGAGTTCACTGGACTTGATTAGCCACCACCGAGTTTCTCAAATTTTAGAATTGAGCCTTTTGATCTCGGGGAGGCTCTTGAGTGCCTGCACTGTCTTGCTTCCCAGTTGCCAGTTCTGGACGCTGCCGTTGCTGAAGAGTAGTTGCACCTGGAGCGTGCGGTTGGGCAGGGAGGCGATTTTGCTGATGACCGGGGCAAGGTCGAAGCGAGTCGCACCGGCGCTGCAATCGATTGCAGGGGTGTAAGAACCCGGATCCGCGACGTATCCTCCCCCCCAAAGTCCGGTGTAGGGCGTGATGTAGGGCGCGATGACCACCGGTGGAGTGTACTGGGGTGCCCGCACCTGCGTCTCGCTCGCCGAGCTTGTCGAGACCACTTTCGTGATCTTCACCAGGGGGTTCTGGTTGTCAAGCAGAGTCATCTCGGCCAGGCTCGCCCCTTCCTGAGCGATGTCCGCCTCCGGCACGCAATAGCGGACGGCAACTTCGAGCGCTCCCTGGTTGGGGTGGTCGATCCAGACGCTGCCGAAGCGTATCTTCGGTTCGGCAGGGTCGAAGTCTTTGTCTTTGACCACGTAAACCGACCCGACGTTAAACAACTGACTGAAAGGTCCACTGCGGACGGCGGCCGCTGCCTCGGCCGGCGTCTGAGCAACCGCTCTACCTGAGCCGAACGTCGCCGCTATGCCCCCAGCCACAACACCAATCAGCAATACCAGCGAAGTTTTAGTCACTTGAGTAGTTCTCCATACGGTGCCGACTTACAGTGAAATCGAAGCCGGAAAATCTCATGCAGGAGAATTCTACCTCCGAGGCGACAACTAAATGTTGCACCTCAGTACTTAGACACACCGCTCCGTGGGGGTCAAGGCATCAGGCCCCGCATTCTCAGTGCAGGTCGGCCTCGGTTGACTGGTCCAGCAACGGCTGGCTTTTGACCCACCTGGCAAAGCGTTCAAGCCCAGCTTCCAGGCTGACGGTCGGTTTGAAATCGAGGGCAGCTCGGACAGCCTGCAAGTCGGCCCAGCAGCAACGGCCAGAGGCTGCTGATTCCCACGGAACTGACTGTAGAGCTGCGCTTGAGCGCCGCCCGCCTGGAACTGGAGCGACAGGCGACACAGGTCGAACAGCGCACCAAGCAAGCCGAGCAAGAACGGCTCGCCAGAGCACAAGCTGAGCAACGCACCTCTCAGGCTGAACAGCGAACTGCAGCATTCGCTGCCCGCCTCCAGACTCTCGGGGTAGACCCCGACCAACTCTAAATCGACTTCCCTCAGATAGACCTCAGCCGGGGATGCCGGAGCCGAGGTGCTTGAGGGAGGCCCCGATTATGGTGGATCGCTAGACCGGTTAATCAGGGAGTCGGGTGAGCATTTTCTTGCTCTCCGCAGCTTTGACGAAGGCCAGCACCCGCTCGCGGTGGACGTGCCTGAAGGTGTCGCATCGGTTGTCGCGCAGCAGGGGGTCCATCGCATGGTGGGCACAACCGCCCATGCAGACGGGCAGGGCGACGCAGTTGCGGCAATCCGGGTCGGAAAAGGGATCGTAGGTCAGCCACTTGTGCAACCGGCCGTTGGTGTCGCGCCAGTCGCGCACGTTGCCGATCACCTCGTTGCGATTACCTACCGAGTCCCAGCACTTGTAGAGTTCGCCCTCGCTGCCGATGACCAGTTCGTTTGCCCGTACGGCGGTGCAGGGCGCGCCGACCGCCTGAGGCAGTTTGGGGTTACCAAACCCGTGACGGGCCGCCGCAGCCGCGAAGCGCGCCTCCGCCTCTGCAAATTCCCGTTTGACGAAGCAGCGCGGGGTATAGCTTGCTGAAGGGGAACTGTTCCCGTCGTCGATGCGGACGATCTGGCCGATGTCCACGGTCAGCTTGCCCGCAAAGCCTTCCGCCGCGAGGATGTGCAGCACCTGCTCTGCGTGGGGAAAGTTTTCCGTATCCACGTTGATGCGGACGCTGACTTTGAAATGCTGTA
>JACMIX010000371.1 GCA_014380935.1 Gloeobacterales cyanobacterium ES-bin-141
CCGGTCGTTTCGTCTGAGAAACTGCGGTTGTAACCACTCGTGAGAATCAGCAGTGTTTTGCCATCGGGGCTGAGAGCCGTACTGACAGCACCGTTCGCATCGGCGTTACCGTCCGTGCGCAACCCGGTCGAGAGAGGTGCGAAAATCGAGCCCGGTGGAGCCGTAGGCGTGATGATCTGCCCGGTCGGTAACAGTGCCGCCCCGCCACCCAGGTCGCCGACTGGACTGGTTGTCTGGGCACTAGCTGCCAGTACATTTACACTCAATGAAGCTGCTAAAAGCAGACCGAATACCCGCTTGGTCTTTTTAAAAATTGCCATGAACTTCCGCCTTCCCATTACAAGGAACGCCAGGATTGTATATAAACGAGGTGACAATATCGGGTGGGTTTGGTTAAAGGTAGTTAATGAGCGGGTCCGGACGGTGCCGGATCTCTAATTGCTGGTCTGTTGAGACTTACCTTCCCAGATGAAAATCTGCCGGAACTTCTCCCAAAATTCTCCACCCATAATGAACATGCTGAATATAAAGCTCAAGTCTCCAGCAATAAGGATATAAATCCTCGTGTTATCGGAGGGCAAATAGGTTGGCAAATAACCATAAAGATAGAGAGGTACCCAACTGATAAGATTAATCGCCAGCCCAAAATAATAGCGCTCCTTTGAAACGCGTTCCGTAAATAGATTTCCAAAAGCCCTTTTTGCCTTGTATCGGAGGTACTGAAAGATGTCTTTGCCCAGAAGAGCAACGGCGAGCAAACCGAGCACCTCTGGCCCCCCCGCTACTAACAGTCCGATAACAACAGCCGACAGACCAGTCGAAAGACCAAGCAGCGGTACGAGGAAGGCAAAGAGCGGCAATACAAGGGACAAGATTAATACCACTACTCCCGTGTAGAATCGCCACCCTTTTTTGATCGCTGGCGGTTCTTGCTCTGCTAGGGGAGTTCTGTCAGTGTTGTCGCTCATTCGAACATCCTGATAACACGGTGTACTCAGGTAGTTTAATCGCTCAAACACAACGATCATGTCAGCGCGAGGGCTGAGTTTGAGCTACAGAAGAACATTTTATTCAGACAGGATTCAGAGCATTGTTGCTCGAAGTGTGAGAGGACGGACATGGACGGTAGGCTGTCCTCAGTAGCGGTAGTCGAGGTTCATGTGGACATTGGCTCCGAGCCCATCCAGGCTGCTGCCGTGCTCGCGGTAGGTGACGTTGGTGAGGTTTTCGCCCACTAGCCGCAGCCACAGATTGTCCTGAAGGCGGTACCCGGCCCGCAGGTTGAAGACGAAAAACCCGGCTGTCCCGTTCGGGTTGATACGGTTGTCCGTAAGGTTGTTGGGGGCAAGCCGGTTCTGTGCGCCGGCGTAGCGCAAGAAGGGCTCGACGTAGGCACTGTCAGGCTCCCAACGCAGCCCGGCGATGCCATTGAAGGGCGGAATGCGGTCCGCCGGAACGACCGTGCCGCTTGCCTGGGTCGTGTCACCCTGCGTCCAGGTCGCTGTGCCAAAGAGTGCCAGGCCTGGGAACGGGCGGTACTGCCCGCCAAATTCGACCCCGCCAATAATTTGGGAGCCGACGTTCTGGAGTTGGCGCTCGCTAAGTCCGTCGATTTGCTGTCCGGTGTTCACGTTCAAGATGCGGTCGGAGTACTGGCTGTAGAAGCCAATCACTTCACCGCTCCACTGAGGGGAGCGAAATTTGAAGCCCGTGTCTACCGAGAAAACCTGCTCGGCTCTGAGGTTCGAATTGGGGGAGTTGAACTGATTGCCCTCGGCCCCCGATTGCGAGAGGTCGCTCAGGTTGGGAGCACGGAACCCCCGTCCGACATTGGTGACGAAGTTGATCTCGGGGGTTATCAGGTAAGATAGCCCCGCATTGTAGGTCAGGTCACTCGTCGCATTGACGAAAGCCGCGGAACCGCGAACGCTATCAGCTGGGACGTTCGCTGCCACAGAGGAATAACGCACTCCCAGGACCGAGGTAAACTGCTCGCTCCAGCGAATCGTGTCCTGCACGAATAGACCGTACTGGTCGAAGCTGGACCCGCTGATATAACGGTCCGGCCTGTTAGTGATTGCTCCTGCGTCGGCGGTACGAATGCGGTCGCTGAAGATCGTATCGGTGTAAATTTCTCCGCCGTAGGTGAGTGTATTGCGGCTGCCAAGCTGGCTGGTAAGCGTCAGCAAGCTGCCGAACAGGTTACTGCTGTTGCGCTCACTTTCTTGAAAGTTCTCAGCGATACCGCTGCCGTAGTTGGGGAAACTGGGCCGTACGCTGTAGGGACGGCGCAGGCGGTCGTCCTGAATACGCTGAAAGCCCACGGTCAGCCGGGCCTGGTCAAGCCAACTCTGCTGAGGTGTAACCTCGTAATTGAGCGTGGCAAATAGCCGCCCCTGGGATTGAAAAAAATTCTGCGCGTCACTGACCGAACTGCCATACCCCTGGATAAGCGAGTCGATAGCGGCAATCTGGGGAAGGTTTGTGTACTGTCCGGTGATCACGATGCGCTGGGTCGGGTCCAGGTCCACGACCGCGCGCAGGTCCCCTGCCTGAAATTGGTAGCCCGTACCGCTTAGGGTGCGGGGATCCAGGTTGGGGAAAAACAGCCGTGCGTCCGCGTTGCCCCCGAGCCGGAAATCGTCAAAGTCGCGGTAGGTCAGCCCCAGACTGAATGCCTGTCCCTTGCGCCCGGCCTGCAATTCGAGCCTGCCAGTCTTCTCGGTCGTTGCTGTGGCAAAGCCCGCCAGCACCCGCCCCTCTACCTGAACCTGCTCGGTATTGAACTCGGGCACTGGGGTGATGACGTTCACCACACCACCGAGTGCATCGCTGCCGTAGAGTGTCGAAGCAGGGCCGCGCACCACTTCCAGACGGGTAAGGAAGTACGGGTCGAGCAGAGCCAGGTACTGATTGGGACCCGAGCGCATAAACGCCGGGCTTACCCGGAAACCGTCCTGCATCAGCAGAACCTCCCGGCCCGTGACCCCGCGCACGTAGGGTGTACCCTGGCCTGTGCCGCTCGACTGCACCCATACCCCCACCTCACCTTTGAGCAGATCCACGATGGTTGTTTGGGTACGTTCGCGGGTCCGCTCCCGGGTGAGCACCGTCACTGCCGCGGGAACCCGGAAAATCTGTTCAGGACGGCTGCGCGTGGCGGTCACCGTGACCTCCGGCAGCTCCTCTGTCTGAGGCTGCGGTTCAATCAGTGCCTGGGCCAGAGTACTGTCGCCTTGCAGGTCGCGGGCATACTGGGCCTGGGCAACGCCACCCGATACAACCAAGACCAGCAACCCCAGGCAGATACATCGGCTACTCAAACACAACAACGTAGAAACCACAGAAAATACCCCCTATTCCGCAACCCTCAAGCAGCTTAGTGGCTTCTGGTTAAGGTTTCAGGTCAGGGAGAGTAAAGGCAAGGTAAAAGCAGGCGAGCCCGATCCCGCCGCTCGGGGACGGCATTTGGCCGAGAGGTCGCCACTTAGAATAGAAATAACCGACAGAGGTAACAATCCGGTGACATGGGACGTGGTGGCAGCGATTTTGAGACTGGTCTTCAGTCTCTACATTCTTTTATTCATCTTCCGGGTCGTGCTGAGCTGGTTCCCACAACTCAATCTCAATCGGTTTCCCTATAATGTCGCAGCCTGGCCGACCGAGCCCTTCTTGATACCGACGCGCAAACTGGTACCTACCTTTGGCGGGGTAGACATTACCCCCTTCATTTGGGTCGCCATCGTCTCGCTTATGCAGGAGCTACTCATCGGGCAGCAGGGGTTGGTGACGATGATGACACGGCTCAATTAGAACAGGGAGTTTGCACCAGACGCGGTGCTAGTGTGGCGGCAAAGCAGATCCGAACTCAAAATTACCCCAGGTCCAACGCCCATGGCGCCCGTCGCGAAGGCCATGCTGTGAGTGGTTGGCATGTAGACTGAATGGCAGCGATGAGAGGAGACGAGTGCATTCCACCACCGTCCAGGTCCTGGGAGCACTATTGCTCATTGGTCTAGCTCAGCCTGCGGTAGCGGAACTACTCACCGACGCGACAATCTATGACGGCTCCGGCAACGCCCCGTACACCGGCCGCGTACGAATCGAGGGCGGACGTATCCGGGCAATCGGGCAAAACCTGAAAGCGCGTCCGGGTGAGTCAGGACGCTCACTGTCCGGTTTTGCCCTCGCACCGGGGTTCATCGACATGCACAGCCACGCCGACCGGGCACTCTCGGCGATGCCCGGGGCAGAGACAGCCGTGCGCCAGGGGATCACTACCGTGCTTGTCGGCCAGGACGGCTACTCGCCCTA
>JACMIX010000372.1 GCA_014380935.1 Gloeobacterales cyanobacterium ES-bin-141
CTCTGCTGTGGAACGGGAGACCTCGCCTTCTTGCTGGCCCGCCGGGTCGGGAGCACAGGCAAAGTCTACGGAGCCGACTTTTCAAAAGCCCAGATTGCCCAGGCGCGCCGCCGCGACCGACACTCTCAGATCCATTGGGTTGAGGCGGACGCTCTCGATCTACCGTTTGTGGGAGACCACTTCGATGCAGTCATCCAGGGCTTCGGACTGCGCAATGTCGTCGATATTGCCCGTTGTCTGGCTGAGGTGCGCCGCGTCCTCAAGCCCGGCGGCCGGGCGGTCATCCTCGACCTGCACCGGCCCGAGGATCCCGGCTGGCGCTCATTTCAAGAGTGGTACCTTAAAGAGCGCGTTGCCGGACTGGGCCGCGCTCTGGGACTGGAAGCCGAGTATGCCTACCTTGCCCCCAGCCTCGAACGATTCCCAAGCGGAGCGGAGCAAATCGAGCTTTCCCGCGAGGCAGGATTTGCGCAGGCAAGACACTATCCACTGGTCGGTGGAGCGGTGGGCGTACTGGTTGCAGACAATTGACCGTCAACTGCGATTGGCCTGATGTTGCATCAGTCAGTTAAGGCCTACCTACTTCAAAGCTATCCTGCCCAGGATCGATCAGATTGGCCTGATATAGCAGTGGCCAAGCTCATTAGGACGCAGACTGGAGGTACTGCTCAATCTGAGGCAATGGAGGACGTGTTGCGCTTGGCGTCCTAACTTTTGTGACTACTGCTATATAGAACTGTAAAACTAGTACAAATCTTAATTCAATCATCCTCTATGTGAGCTGCATATCTCCGAAGAATCGAGACTACATCTGAGTAACTGGTTGTCGCACTCGCTCTCTGCCCTGCACTCTATTGAGCCAGCAATAGAGAATCGATGCAACGAGAAGTACTCTCGCCCGTTCTATTGCAAATAGTTTGAAAAACACTATTTACGAGTTCATTAGTATGGCTTTTTGCCCACACACAGTGTTACTGAAAATTTTTGCAGCCGAATTGTTCAAGGGCTGTAAGCGCTTTTGCACCATAATTTTAGATTTTCATAGGCCTGCACTAGAACAACTCAGTACAGAAGGAAGCATACATGTCTGAATACGACGACAAACATGGTCCGCACCCAATGCGCATTCAGGTAATGCCTGGGTCCGAAGCAGAGCACCACTACTACCGGGCCGCGGCGCGGCACAGCGATGAGAGTATTGAGCGAGATGCCCTGGCGCCCGGCGTCACGGTGTCACTCCAGGATGATCTGGTCTTTCGCGGTGGCAAGATCTTACCGAAGATGGGTTTCCAAAACGTCTACCTTGGACGTTCCAGCGACTTTGCGCCAGGGGACGTGGAGTCCATCGACGACGCCATCACTCGTTTAATGCGTGACAAGCAACTCAAAAACATTATCCAGCAGTACTTTCCCGGCGACACTCTGTCCTACGACATGGCAGAGTCAGTCATCCTGGACGAAGCCAGGCCAAACGAGATGAGCGAGCCAGACATCCAGGACAAGATTATCGACCTGTTCAGCCGTGGTCTCATCTTGGCTACCGACCACGATCGTACATGCTTCAACCTGGTACTACCGCCGGAGACGATCCTAAAGCTGGACAACTCCAGCTCTATTGCGGGACTGGGCGGCTACCACGGCTCGGTACACTTCTTCCGCAGCGGCCAGAGACAGACACTCTACTACTCGGCCAACGTCTACTCTGAGATCCGCGCAGGCCGGAGGAACGGCATCCCGTTCTTCAACAAACCGTGGAAAAACGTGGTATGCACCCTATACCACGAGCTGATTGAGTTCCAGACAGATCCGGACGTCAGTGACGCTATCCGCCAGAACGACCGACGCTTCATCGGATTTAACTCAAATCGCGGCCAAGAGATTGGCGACCAGCCCATCTCGGCTAACACCCTAGACAAGGTCTTCAAAGAGGTGCTCACGGATCCCGGTCCGCGCGCTACGCCCGTCCAATTCATGTTCTCCAACCGGGTGCACGGTGCGGAGGGGCCGGACGAAAAACCACCACAGGAATTGGAGATCAACGGGCCCACGGTGCAAGGTGAAATTGGCGCCGCTGATGAGCGTGATCGATATACGTTTAGAGTAACAACTGCAGGGACATATGTGATTGAAACTTCCGGAACGACGGATACGTTTTTGAGTCTTTTTGGTCCAGGCAGTGAGACAACCCGTGTTGCCGCAGATGATGATAGTGGACCTGGAAACCTGTCATTACTGGTTAAGGATCTGATAGTTGGCCAGTATTCTGTACAAGTCCGTCATTTCAGTCCAGCAAGGACGGGACCTTATGGAGTCTCGGTGCGGTCAAACAACAATCCCTGACCAGTGCAAGTACAAGTCAACAGTCCGTAAGCTAATCACTCACCTACTGGAGAGATAAACATGACCCAGCCCAACGAAGAAGTGATCGGCGGTGAAAAGGACGCTCCACCTCCACCTCCGCCTACTGAGACGCCACAACTCGCCTTTCCTCCAGCGGGATTGATCGATCTGAACAATCTGGAGCCGACAGTTAAAGCTCTTCTCGAGAACCTGCAGGGCAATATCTTGAAAGGACACGGCCGTGACCACGTAAAGCTCGTCTTTGTGAAATTCACTGGCGCTGTTCAGGATATCAAGAAAGCCATCGCCGAATTTGCTAATAAACCTTACCTGCAATCGACCCTCGCTCAACTTGAGTACGTGAAGCGCTTCAACCAATACGGTATTCCCGGTCCGCTCTTTGCAAACATTCTGCTCTCGGCTAGCGGGTATCAGGCAATCGGCATCACGGATCTGGGCTCCTTTCAAGAAGCAGTCGAGGACTCCCAGGGTTTAGAAGTCACTGTCAAATTCAGTGACGGGGCAAAAAGTGCCAAAGTGCTTTCTGAACTGAACGATCCCCCTGTCCAAGTCTGGGAGCAACCGTATCAAGAGCAGCTCGACGGACTCGTAATCCTCGCGGACGACGACAAAGACAACCTCATCAATGTCCTCAACGAGACTATCCAGCACTTCAAGCAGGTAGCCACGATCGTCACAGTTGAAAGCGGCGATGCCCTGCGCAACGCCCAGAAAGACAGCATCGAGCACTTCGGATACGTCGATGGCCGCAGCCAGCCACTCTTTTTCACGAGTGACCTTGAAAAAGAAATTCGTGAGCTTGACGGCGATGACCCAACGCTGAACGAGGAAAAGCCTGTCACCAAGTTTGATCCGCGCGCCGAGTTAGACCTGGTTCTCGTTCGCGATCCTTTCGCGCCTTCGAAGGAGCATTTTGGGAGCTACTTCGTCTTTCGCAAACTAGAGCAAAACGTTCAGGGATTCAAGCAGCAGGAACAACAGCTGGCCGATGCACTCGGTCTAGTCAACGAGCAGCGGGAACTAGCCGGGGCTTACACGGTTGGCAGGTTTGAGGACGGTACGCCCGTGGTAATGCGCTCCAGTGACGGCCTGAACAGCCCGGTGCCCAACAACTTCAACTACGCTGATGACCCAGATGGCAGTAAGTGTCCCTTCTCGTCACACCTACGCAAGATGAATCCCCGTGGCGATATCGCCAATATTTTCGGCAACCCGAACGTTCCAGACACTGATCCCCTCTCTATTCCTAAACTCAACCGCGATGAGCGCAACCGTCGGATTGCACGGCGCGGAATTACCTACGGCGAGCGGACAATTGGCCCGGAAGGTCCTTTAAATGATCTACCCACTAAGGATGTCGGTCTGCTGTTTATGTGTTTTCAGTCGAGCATCTCGAAGCAGTTCGGCTTTTTGCAAAAACGCTGGGCAAACGCTGATCGCTTTGTAAAGCCGGGAACGGGCATCGATCCGGTGATTGGTCAGCACCCCCTCGCCGAGCGACCGATCGCTCAGAAGTGTCCCCTCGAATGGGGACAGCCAGGGAGCATTCGCTTTGGCTTTGATGGATTCGTCACACTCAAGGGCAGCGAATTCTTCTTCGCACCAAGCCTCCCCTTTTTACAGGGGCTGGGTTCGTAAGCGAGATCCTTGGGTTCTGCACGGATTTGGTGAAGCAGGGGGGTCGGCGGTGTTCAAGGACTTCCATTTAAGGCTGGAGGTGTCCGTGAACATCCTGCAACGCTTGCTGCAACTGCTACCGGAGCTCTGGCTTGACAACTGTCAACTAGAGATAAAACACGCCCCATTACGTCGAAATGGAGAATTGATATTTATGCCACTGACTACTGAATCCACCACGTTCACCAGAGATGTCCTTGGTCGTTACTTGTGCAGTACCTGGGACGAGGCTACCGCCGACCCCGGTGGAATCGATGTCGTTGTCCTTGGCGGCGGGATGTTCGGTTCATACTGCGCTGCCAAGATCTACGAGTTAGCCCGCCAGCGATTCGGCAATAAATTCAAGGGGCTTCGCGTCCTTGTGCTGGAAGCGGGTTCCCACGTGATACCCGAGCACGGACAAAACATTCCGAATCTGGGCCTTAACGACCCAGGCCTGACCAACGCCTTGAACATCGGCTCGGGCTCCAACCCAGAAGTCCGGAATGAAGTCTGGGGGATTGGTTGGCGGAGTAATCAGCCTTTCGTCGGGCAGGCTTATTGCGTCGGCGGCAAGGGGAACTACTGGGGCGGCTGGTGCCCGCGGCTCCAACCGAATGACCTGTCACAGTGGCCTGGGGAAGTACGCGATTTCCTCACGACGGTCAACTCGCAGGAACCGGTTGGATTCCGTCCAATCGACCACGACGATCTTGTGACCAAGACCCCTCTCAAGCGCGGCGATCCGCTGACGGGTTACGAGGCCATCGAGTACGAGATTGGCGTCCTCCCAGTCGATGACTTCGTCTTTGACCCGATCAAAATCGCCGGTGAAGGCCCGAAAAAGGTTGGCCTGAACGAGGCGCTCCGCGTCTTCCTCGACAAGAAGCGAGCCGGAATTGATGCTGAGATTACTCAGATTTTACCGGCTCCTATTGCCGTGCAGACGCAGTCGTTCATCTCGGGCCTGTTCTCGCTCGACAAGTACTCCAGCGTCCCGGCCTTGTCTGCGGCCGTCCGCGACGATCATAGCGACGGCCGGGAAAGCAACCTGCGGATGGCGATTGTGCCGAACTGTCACGTCATCCGCCTAGGGTTCCGAGGCGACGAACAGGCTCCTGAGCGGGGCACCCGCGTAGTTAACCGGGTCGACGTCCGGGTCGGCGGTGCCAACCGGAGCCTCTCCCTGGCCCCACACTGCCAGGTCGTCCTGGCGATGAGCGCCATCGAATCGACCCGCTTGGCCCTGGAATCGTTCTCCTTGGTCGGGTCGGGCCTCCGCTCGCCTGGCGACGAACTGATGGGTCGAAATTTCATGTTCCACCACCGGTTCGACATCGCCTTTGATGTCGATCGGGCCCAGTTCGCTACATGGGTCACGACCGAATGGCCCAACTTCCAGTTGGCCGACGAGCTACAGCTGGCTTCTCTGCACGTGCAGTGCGAGGGGCAGTTTGGGCGCTACCAGTATCAACTCTACGCGGCCACCAACGACAATGGCCCCGACAGCAGCATGTACCGGATGGTCCCCGATCTGAGCATCCAGCGTCAGATCGCCAATGGGTTCCAGAGCGACAAGATCCGCGTTGTGATCCGGTCGTCGGGCGAGGTGGTGGGTGGCAGGGGCGCGCCCATCGGCGATCCCAGGTTCGACTACATCGACTTAGCTGGGCCCGCTGACTTCGACCAGGAATTTGGGCACAGCCGGGTGTGGGTCCAGTTCAACCGCGGCGACCACTTCAACGAGCAGATCTGGCAGGACATGCACGACACCGGCCACGCCATCGCCCGCGCCCTAGCCGGGAACGAGCCACTGATCTACCGGGAGGACCTCCGTGGGTCAACGGACTATACCCTCGACACAGTCAAGCGGCAGCAGGGAGTCGGCACCACGTTTCACGACTCGGGCACACTGTGGATGGGTGACGACCCCAACTCCTCTGTCACGGACGTCAACGGGCATTTCCACCACGTCACCAATGCCTACTGCTGCGACCAAGCCCTGTTCACCACCGTCGGCTCGGCCAACCCGGTGCTGAC
>JACMIX010000047.1 GCA_014380935.1 Gloeobacterales cyanobacterium ES-bin-141
ATAGGCATCGCGTGCCCGGTCGGCGGCGGCCTCAGCTTTGGTGATCGTTGTGCCGCTTTGATTTTGTGAGTTGAGTAGTATTCCCTGACCGTATTCCAGGGCAATGATCGGGTGACGGCGGTTGTACTGGATGACCTGCTTGAGGGTTTTGACCGGCGAGGTGGGCTCAACCTTTGCGAGGTAAGCGTTGAGGTCCTGCTTGAACTCGTAGATGAGTACGTCCGAGTCGGTTTCGTTCAGTTGATCGGTCGTCGGGATATCGACCGGGTCCACCACCACGGCCCCCTGAGCTGCCATGTCGGCAATCGCCTTCTCAACAATGGCGATCGTCTCTTCGTTGCTGCCGAAGTACTGGCGGGCAATACCGATGCGTGCCCCGCTCAGACCGTTGACTTTGAGAGACTCCCGATAATCGGCCGGGATTTTGCCCACACTCTTGAGGGTCGGCGGGTCATTCGGGTCTACCCCGGCCATGACATTCAACAGCGTGGCCGCGTCCGCCACCGTCCGGGTCATCGGTCCTGCCACGTCCTGACTACTCGCAATCGGAATGATCCCCGAGCGGCTCACTAACCCGAGCGTCGTCTTGATCCCGACAACCGCGTTGAAACTCGACGGGCAGAGAATCGATCCGGAAGTCTCGGTGCCAATCGAGATCGAAGTCAGGTTGGCTGCCGTACCGGCACCTGACCCGGCACTCGACCCACACGGAGTAAGCACGGGAACACCGAACTCGCCCAAGGCCGGGTTGTAGGGGTTGAGTGTCTGACCACCCAGGGAGCTATACCCGGAAGGCATGTGGTAGGACATGAAGTTGGCAAATTCGGTCAGATTTGACTTACCGAGGATGACCGCTCCCGCCGCACGCAACCGCTTGACGATGAAGGCGTCCTCCTGGGGCGCGGAGTTGACCAGGGCGACGGAACCCGCCGTGGTATCCATCCGGTCGTCCGTGGCAATATTGCCCTTGATTAAGATCGGGATGCCGTGCAGAGGTCCGCGTACGAGTCCTGCCTTACGCTCGGCATCGAGCCGGGCGGCAATGTCGAGGGCATCGGGGTTCAGTTCGAGGACCGAGTTGATTTTCGGCCCACTGTCGTCGTATTGGGCGATGCGCTGCAGATAAATCTGCACCAACTCCTGCGAGGTCACATCCCCGGCACTCAGGGCAGCCTGAAGCTGCTCGATTGTGGCTTCTTGCACCACGAAGTCCTCGGCCGCAGTCGCGCTTACGACGGGCTGGGCAGGACGGGCGGGTGCACTGCGCACGCCCAGATTAAAGGTCAGGACAAGTCCGGCAACTACAGATACAGCCGTACCGACAGCAAGTGTTCTAGCCCTTTGCAGCACTGGATTTTCCCCGTGTAGTTCGCAAGTTACCCTAATCCAGCGGCAGTCGGCGAACTGTTACGTGGGCTACACATACCTCAAACTGAGGCACTAACTGAGCTTCTTCTTGAGTACTACCCCAACCAGCCCAATGACCAGGGCATCAAAAACGACCAGGGCCGCGAGGCAACCGGTGAGATTCAACGAACCCCAGGGTGCCTGAAGAACCGGGCTCAGAAAAGACCATTCCGCGTGGGTATATAAAAAGCGAATCGGCTCGATGGCATGCGTAAGCGGGTTGAGACTTGCCACTACCTGCAGCCAGGTCGGCATAAAGCTCAGAGGTGCCAGGGCAGTACTGGCGAAGATCAGTGGGAGGTTGACCAGCAGGATGAAAGCTAGTAACTCGACGTGACCGGGCATCGCAAAGGCGAGCCCCAGGCTGAGCGCGGCAAAACCCAGGACCAGTAAGCCAACCACGAGCGCAACCACCAGCAGCCCCTCGGGTCCGGCGGCAAAATTGGCACCCATCCAGAAACTGGTCAGCAAGATCACAGCCGTCTGCACCAGGCTCAGGCTAAAGATAAAGATCGTCGAAGCAAGCACGATTGAAAATCGCGAGACAAGCGGTGCCACCAGCAGACGATTGAGAAAACCAAATTCGCGGTCAAAAATCAGTGGCACCCCGGCATTGAGCGCCCCGCCGAAAGCAGTGAAAATAATCACCCCGGCGGCCAAAAACTGGATGTAATCCCCCTCGATGCCAAAGGTTCCCCTGGGAACGTTGGCAAATAAAGCCCCGAAAAGCACCAGCCACATCAGCGGTTGAATAATCCCGGCCAGGAACGTCGAGGGACGGCGGCCAAGCTGGATAAACAGGCGCCGGGTCAGGGCCAGGGTTTCCTGTCGGAACTCAGCCGCAGTAGACTGCCCGGCTGGTTTACCGAGGGGCAGCGCCGGAGCGGTGGACTGACTAAACGAATTGCTCATGGCATGAACCGCGGTAGGAACGGGTGGTCGGTACTACTTCTTTTTTTTGGCAGGGAGGGCGTTGGCACTCGCGAGTTCCGCATCCTGTAGGGTTTGCCCGGTCGCCGCCAGAAAGACATCGTCAAGACTGGGGCGCGATTGGGAAATTCCAAAGACTGACAAGCCTGCGTGTTGAAGTGTTTCGCGCACGAGCGTCACGGTCTGGATCGGGTCCTGGGAGGCAACCACGAGGTTCAAGGCATTTCCCTGTGCACTATTAATAATAACTTCCCGAACAAAAGGGAGTTCTCCCAGGATAACGGCGGCCCGCTCGGCTTCCTCGCGGGGCGCGAATTCGCGAATGCGCAGCGTCACCCGTTCACCGCCCACCTGCTGCTTCAACTCCTCAACGGTGCCAAGGGCAATCACTTTGCCCCGGTCGATGATGGCCACGCGGTCAGCGAGCAGATCAATCTCTTCGAGGTAATGGCTGGTAAGCAGGATGGTAGTTCCGCGCTTGCGCAACTCGCGCAGAAAGGCCCAGACACTGAGGCGGCTCTGAATATCGAGACCGACCGTCGGCTCATCGAGTACGAGCACTCGCGGCGCATGCACCAGACCCGCCGCGAGGTCGAGGCGTTTCATCATGCCCCCGGAGTAGGTCTTGATTTTGTCGTCGGCGCGGTCCGTAAGACCGAGTAGATCGAGCATCTCCCGAATACGGGACCGGGCCAGGGCTGCGGGTAGATGATGAATGTCCGCCTGCAAGCGCAGCAACTCACGGGCCGTGAGGACTTTATCGAGTGCGACCTCCTGGGCCACGTAACCCAGACACTTGCGCACCCCGCGCGGGTCCGCCGCGACTGAAATGCCGCACACGCTAAGTTGGCCTGCATCCGGACGTTCGAGCGTGCAAAGACAGCGCAGGGTCGTCGTCTTACCTGCCCCGTTGGGTCCCAGCAGACCAAAAATTTCACCCTGGTTTACCTCCAGGGAGACTCCGTCAAGGGCTTTGATCGGGCCGTATTGCTTGTGCAGTTCGCGGATGGAGACCGCTGCTTGAGACATGACCATTGCACCTTCTAGAACAAGAACCGCGCACTGTCGATGGCCATCGCCGCGAACAACAACATCAAGTAGGTAATCGAGCGCTTGAAGAGCGAGCGGGCCTCTTGGCGGTCACCGGGTGCGCGCCGAAGCCGTACCGCACCTTCAATAAACCACAGACCCAGACCACCCGCAGCAATCAAGTAGCCGACACCCATGGTTCCAAGCGGGTAGAGCAACAAGGTAAGCGGTACCAGGGCAAGCGTGTACCAGAAGATTTGTCGTGCAGTCGCCTCGTCGCCTACCAGGACGGGCAACATCGGCACTTTGGCCTTGCGGTACTCTTCCTGGATCATCAGGGCTAGCGCCCAGAAGTGAGGCGGCGTCCAGATGAAAACGATCGCGAACAGCACGAGGGCGGGCAGACCCACTTCGCCAGTCACAGCGGCCCAGCCCACGAGCGGCGGTATGGCACCGGCCGCACCACCGATGACGATGTTGTAAGGAGTGGAGCGCTTTAACCAGAGAGTGTAGATAGCGGCGTAATAAAAAATGCCTGCCTGCGCGAGCAGGGCACTCAATAAATTGGTAAATGCGATCAGCACGGCAAACGAGAGGACCGCCAGGACAACGGCAAAAAGCAGGGCGTGGTGGGGCAGGATGCGGCCCGAGGGCAAAGGCCGTTTGCGAGTTCGCTCCATCAACCGATCAATATCGCAGTCGATAAGACAGTTGAAGACATTCGCCGAGCTTGCCGCGAGCGTCCCGCCAACGAGCGTGGCAATCAAAATAGTCGGGTCAACCCGTCCGCGGCTGGCAATCCACACGGCCCCCGCCGCGGTGATCAGCAGCAGGACCTGAACGCCTCCCGGTTTGGTCAACTTGTAATAGTCCTGCAGGAGGTCGCGGGGGCGAGGCTTTACCCGCTCGACCCGTTGAATCGTGTTTTGCACAGCTTTAATTTCCTTGTTGAAGGTGGGCCGCCCGGTCAAATTGCCGGTCGCGCCAGGACAAAACCGTCAAGACCACGAGAGTGCCGAGTAGAGCAGCCCCGACCGCCAGGTGGGCGACCGTCACGAGGGGAACGCTCAGTTTGAGCACGAATGTTGCCACTCCCAGCGCCACCTGGATAACCAGGAAACCACCGGTAAGCCAGCTGATGCGCTTGAGTATCCCGGATAAGCCCCGACGCCATGCCGTCCAGACCACCAGCAACACAGCGGCAACCGTGGGACCTACACCAATCAGGTGGTTGTTCATCACGTCACACAGGAGCGAACCCTCCAGACATTGATGAACCGCCCACTGCGAGGCGACCAGTCCTCCCAGGACAATCTGGGTGTAGCAGATGAGAGTTGCAGCCAACGCAACCCACGGCAGCATACCAACCGGACCGAGAGCAGCTGGGGAAGCCGTGAGGGCCGCTGCCATCACGAGCAGCGTGGCAAAAAAGAGCATTGCCGTACCCAGGTGTGCCGTTACGATGTCAAAGCGCAAATACTCCGTTACCGTCAACGCTCCCAGTGCCCCCTGCACCAGCACGAGCACCAGTGCCACCCCCGCGAGACCTACAAGCCACTGGGGAAGTTCGCGGCGTGACCACCAGCAAAGGGCACAGAGAACCACCGTGCCCAGACCAACCCCCGTGGCAATCACTCGGTGGAACCATTCAAGAAAAATGTACTGGTCCATGTGAGGCACCAGCGCGCCGTAACACAGAGGCCAGTCCGGACAGGATAGCCCTGCTCCCATCACCCTGGTCAGGCCACCCACGACCATCAAAGCAAATGTCATCGCCGCCAGACCCAATACCAGCCGCTTAATCCGGTGCCGCGCCTGCTCGGAGTGTCTCTCTTCTGCGCTGCTATTTGTCGGAGAAGCTAACCGGGTAGTTGAAAGTTTAAGACCTGAATTTTCCATGGTTGTCGGCGGACCCGTTCAATTCCCTCTCCTACAGTAGTAACTGCGACAAATAGATGATTGGAAGCTTTAGGCATTTTTTAGAATCTCAGCCCATTTATAGAGGCTGTTTATAGTTTGAAATCCGAACTGGGATCAGAGTACATTTACACTTCTACGAACCCGGCGTTTCTAAATACACCACCGGTTTCAGGCTCCGGATCACCTTTACCGACAACCCGATCGCTTAGCATGGTCCAGGTTGGACTTAGAGATTTTTGATCGATGCTGGATCAAGGTGAAGAAAAACCAAAAGCCTCTTGATCCCCTGCGCAAGGAAGTTAGCCTGGATAAAGTGGAAACCCGGAATTCCGGTACTCGGGAGATGAAAGAGCAGTGAGAATTCCCAGAATAACGCCGAAGGCGAGCCTGCTGGTGAGCAGCCTAGTGCTGATTCTGCTGGTCAGTTTGTGGATTGGTCAAAACATGAACCTCCTGCTGCCAGTTGAGGCATCCAAGGAGGCCAAGCTCATTGATGACCTTTTCTACTACATGTTGGTAATCGGGTGCATGATTTTCTTTGCCGTGCAGGGAGCCCTGGTATACTCCGCGTTTGTTTACCGGCGCAAACCCGGAGACACTAGCGATGGCCCTCCTATTCATGGCAACGTACCGCTCGAGATTATGTGGACGGTCATTCCCGCCGTGCTGGCGCTGTGGTTATCGGTTTACAGCTTTGAAGTGTATCAAGAAATAGGTGCGACTGCCCCAATGGAGGCTGGTCACAAGCACCTGCCAACCAAGACAGATCAGGCGTATGCTGCCGAGCCCACCGACACTGTACCGGCCGACCAGGATAACAAAGCCCTACCCCCGGTCGTCATTCGCGC
>JACMIX010000373.1 GCA_014380935.1 Gloeobacterales cyanobacterium ES-bin-141
ACGAGGTGTCCATAGCTCGCCTCGTCGGGATTTGCCGCGAGGTGCAGCTTTTCATCTATGGCGCGCATGGTTCTGAAGAATCGCTCGGGTCGATTGCGCTGCCCCAATCCCAGCTTGTCCGGCCCGTGCCGGTCCACCAGCGTCGTCAATCGACGCTTCAGCACCAGAGCAATCTCCCTGGGTGGTTCCTCAGATAGCTGCGGGTTCTCCTCCAGTGCTCTCCAGGCTGCAATATAGACACATTGCAGGAATTCGTCTTCGGCAAGGGCGAGACAGTGGCTTCCTCCTTGTCTTTTGAGCAGGTTGCGGACGTAGCGAATAATCTGGGCGGTGGCGAGCTTGCAAATGTCTTGATTGCGTGGATCGATCTGGGTGTACTGCGCTGAGAAATGATGCTCACGAAAGCTCATGATTCACCTGCCTGGAGATTGGGTTGGTGTTGCAGCTACTACTTCACTTTTATATATACATATGTTCAGGTGACAATTTCCGCAGATGAGGGCGGCCTCCTGCTTTGCCCAGGCGCGTCGGCCACATCCAGGACAGGCACAGGGCAATTTGCCACGGGCTGAGTATTTGCGGGTGGCAGGAGCGGGGTTCGGCAGTACTCACGGCAACTGGCAAGGGCCGGACATCCGGGTGAGCGCTTGGGCGAAGCTCACGTCCGGGTCGATATTGCACAAAGCAACTCCCCTCGACTTGCCAGACATCGGGCAAGAAGTAACCCAGTTGTCGGCTGTCGCGCCCAAAAGTCAGGATGCAGGCTGGAAGATGGCCCGCAAATAATTCGCGATTCAGGTAGTCGTAGGCAGCAATGTATCGGCCCCACTGCTGCTGGGTAGGGCCTCCAGGATTGGCCATCCACTCGGAAGCGACGGTCATGTTCGAGGACGACTCATAGAGGATCTCTGAGAGACCCCCGGCTTCAGCCGTGGGGAGGAAAAGAGCATCCGGCCTGAGCCGGACAAACTCGTTTGTGGATGAGCTACAATTAGGCCATGACTCAGGTGCTGAGCGTATCCTGTAAGTTGGTAGTCCCTCATGAGTTGCGTCAAGAAATTGAGCGCACCTTGGAGGCGTTTGCCAATGCTTGCAATCAGATACTCGCGGTGGCCAATGACAGCGGCGTACACAACAGCACCAAGCTCCATCACCTCACCTACTACCCAGTGCGGGCGGCGACTGGCTTGAAAGCGAACCACGTCTGTCAGGCTATCCGCCGGGTCGTTGGTGCTCTTGCCGCGAAACGGCAGACACGAGTGTTCCGACCGACCAGCATTGCTCTCGACGTGCGGACCTTCTCTTTTCGGGAGAAAGACTGGCACGTCGGGCTGACGCTGATCAGTGGCCGGGTCTGGCTGCCGCTTAAGATTGGCGGCTATCAGATAGCTTTGTTGCGTAGGCAGAAACCGACCAGTGCGACCCTCAAAAAGCACCGGGACGGTTCCTACCACATCAACATCGCCGTGGAACTCGATACCCCACCGACAGGCTCGACTCCAAAAGTGATCGGGGTTGACCTGGGCCGCAGGGACATCGCCACCACCAGCACGGGTAGAGCCTGGAGCGGTGAGCAGTTGCAGGCCACTCGCAATCGCTACGCACAAGTCAGAAGCAACGTTCAACGCAAACGCACGAAGAGTAGTCGCAGGCTGCTCCGTAGGCTCAGCGGTCGGGAGCGTCGCTTTCAGTCCAACATCAATCACACCATCAGCAAAAGTCTGGTCACGGAAGCCCGCAATGCTAGGGCGATGCTTGCCTTTGAAGACCTGACCGGCATCCGGGGCCGAGTGAAGGCCAGGGGAGCAAAGCAACAGCGCGAGGGCAACGCCTGGGCGTTCTATCAGCTGCGGCTCTTTGTCGGGTACAAAGCCAGTCTTTCCGGGGTCGGAGTGGTCTTCGTTGACCCGCGCTACACAAGTCAGACCTGCTCTTGTTGTCACCGACTTGGCGACCGGAACCGAAAGCGGTTCGATTGTGGATGGTGTGGCTTGTCTGCCGACGCAGACATCAACGCGGCGATCAATATCGCCGCTCTTGGGGTGACCGTAGATGCGCCCGAAGGTTCGACTTTGTACTGCGAATGGGGGTGTCAACTGGTTGATGCTCCTATGTGTTGTGCTGGTTAGGGCCAAAGCCCCCGGATTTAACCGTGGGGCGGTTTACAGCATGCTCCTTGAAGATGGGTACTCAGGACTGAATACCAACGATGTTTGGGAGGGATAGCAAACCCAAACAGATAAGGAAATAAATCAAATTGAAAAAATGTCTAAATCCAATTTAGATTTTAGTATCTGTCTTATGATTTAGTGTCTCTCTCTGTTTTGTCAAGACCTTTTGTTCTAGAGTTGTCTGTGGCTTTTTGCCGTGGGAAGATCTCCCCGTATGTACGACGACTTAGACCTCGACCTACTCGTGGCCCAGGCCAGGGGCAACAACTGGC
>JACMIX010000374.1 GCA_014380935.1 Gloeobacterales cyanobacterium ES-bin-141
AGACTGTAGCCCCACAACACCAGGGGAATGACCAGGTACAAACTCGCCACCAGCTTGAGTTTGTCCGTGAGACTCAGAGGCTTTGACGGGCTCCAACCGATACTGCGCATCAGTGGAATCCCCAGGGGTAACCAGGCTACTCCGCAACACAGCAAGAAAATGAGGATCCGTACCAGTGGGTCCACTATTGCGCTCAAGAAAAAACCTCACCCACGGTGCAGGAGCTATTATTTCACCTTTCCTACACCTGTAGAGGGCGTGGCCGCCGCTGACTTTAAGCAACACGGCCACACCTGGATCAGTTCTTAACGCGGGCCGACAACCGACCATTTAGTATCGGCAACGCTTGTGAGGGCGACATCCGAGACCCGCTGGGCACCATTCATCAGCCAGAGCGAGTTTGTCCCCGTTTTGCCATTGCGCCAGACGATATCCGCTTTGCCGTCGTTGTTGTAATCGGCGACGCTGCCGATCTGCCAGTCCTGGCTGGAAACGGCAGACAGCGCAACCGATGATGAAAACTCGGGGCCTTTCATCAGCCAGACGACGTTGTCTCCAGTCGCAGTATTGCGCCAGACAATGTCCGTGTTGCTATCACCATTGAGATCACCCGTCCCACCTATCTTCCATTTGAGATCAGAAGTTTCCCGGATGGGTACATTGCCGATTCTACGCGTCCCGTCCATCAGCCAGAGCTGGTTTCTGCCGTTTTCTTCATTGCGCCAGACAATGTCGGGGTTGCCGTCACCGTTGAAGTCACCCGCACCACCTATCTTCCAGCTACGCCCGGATTGTGCCGGGATATCGGCAGTAGATGCGACATCGGTGCCGTTCATGAGCCAGACAACATTCTTGCCTGCCGCCGCATCGCGCCAGAGGATGTCCGTCCTGCCATCGCCGTTGAAGTCGCCAGTTCCCCCAACCTGCCAGTTGCTGGCTGTGGGTGGTCCGACCGATGCCTGACCGGTCTTGCGCGCACCGTTCATGAACCAGGCCAGGGTGGCTTTGGTAGTCGGGTTGCGAAAGAGGATGTCAGGCCGGTTGTCACCGTTAAAATCGCCCCCGCGTCCAGTAGTCCCGGTGACCGTGCCGGTGTTGAGCGACACCCGGCGGTCGGCAATCCGGCTCACTGGTTTGGCATTCGCACGATTGAGGGTGGCGCTGATGCGTGTGTTGGGTTGTCGGTCTTCCCTACGTACGGTGTAGCTGCCCTCGTACACTCCCGGATCGACCTCGCGCATTGGAATGGTCTGGTCAAGGCCCTGGAGGGTGAAGCTCGCCTGCGCTCCGGGGGTACCCGTAACGCGAACAATCAGCTCGTCCCCGGCCCGCAATGAACTGCTGCTGGGACTGAGAGAAATGTTGTCTATAGCCAGTACTCGACCGGATACACCAGATGCGTTACTACTGCCAATCATCCCGATTGACAGCGGTGGCAGGTCTTGCTGGCCGAGGTCGGACAGGGTCTGGTACATCAGGGCTGCGACTTCACCCCGGGTTGCCAGCCGATTGGGCTCAATTTCACCGGTATTCGGAAAATTGACGATGATCCCGGCGTTGGCCGCCTTACTCACGCTGTCACGCGCCCAGTCCGGGACAGCCTGGGCATCTTCGTACTTGCCGAGTGCATTGGTATTGGCCGGGTTCTCGCGCAGGGACTTGGAGAGAATCACGAGAGCCTGAGCGCGGGTAATTTTTTCCTCGGGCCGAAAGCTACCATCTGGAAAACCGGTTACGAGCCCGGAACCACTGACCGCACTGATTGCCCGGGCTGCCCAGTAGCTACTGGGGACATCATTAAATGACCCACCGCCGCCGCCACTACCCGCGCCTAGATTTAAGGCCTTGGCAGCAATGGCGGCAAACTGAGCCCGGGTAATCGGGGCGCTAGGACGGAAGCTTCCATCTGGAAAGCCACCGATGACCTGACGGTCAGCAAGCGTCGAGACGTAAGGCTGAGCCCAGTAGCCCTGAATATCGCCAAAATCAGCCGCCTGTATCGCTCCTGCTACCGTCAAGCTGAACGCCAATCCGACTGAACCCACAACAAAAAGTTTTTTGAACATGCTGAAACGCTCCTGTACAACTCGGAGGATACCCAAAAAGCGCCGAAGTACTAGCACTCCGACAGCTTGAGACTAGTATCTCAGTATGCGGCCGCACAGTCATCTGCCGCAGGGCGGACACGAGGTTACCGAGACTGACTACTCAGCCTGACGAAGCACTGATTGGGTAACCCAGTCAGTGCAGATGTCTATTTGATTCCTTTATAGTCGCCTTGGCTCTGCGTGTTCTTACGGGCACCGGGGCTTCAACCGACAGGTTGGGCTACGCGGTTGACGGCTGCACGCAGGTCCTCATTGCCCCTGCGCAAGCAGAAGTCGCCGAAACTTTCTGTCCCCTGACGGTTCTGCTTGAAATAGGCAAATAACGGTCCCAGAATGCCCATGATCTCTTCGCGCTTGACTCGCTCCTGGTAGAGCACGTTGAGACGCGTGGAACTGAGGTTGCCTCCCAGGTAGAGATTGTAGGCATTGACACCACTACCGACGAAGCCAATCTCACCGGCATAGGGACGGGCACACCCATTTGGACAACCGGTCATACGGACAGTGATCTTTTCATCCTGCAAACCCAATTCCTGCAACCTGGTACCGATCTCATCGATGATGCCCGGCAGAGCCCGTTCGGATTCGGTCAGGGCAAGCCCGCAGGTTGGTAGTGCAGGGCAGGCCATTGCGTAGCGCTCGGCATTGCTGACCTCGCCGATTGAGCGTACCCCGCAATCGCGCAGAATGGCGTCGATGGGTGCCTGCTGCTCGGGCAAAATATCGACGAGTAGGGCATTGTGGTTGGGTGAGAGATAAAGGTCCGGCGAGAAGCGCTCGACAATCTGCCGCAACGCCGTCTTGAGCCGGAATGTCCCGTCGTCCTTGATGCGACCATTCTCGATGTAGATGCCCAGGAACAGCTTGCCATCCCCCTGCGGGTGCCAGCCCAGATAGTCCTGGAACCCCCAAACAGGTAGCTCGCGCCAGGGTTCGAGAGGTTTACCGAGGTACTCCTCGACCTTGCCCCGGAACCAATCCAGTCCACGGTCGTGGATGAGATATTTCAGGCGGGCATGGCGGCGGTTGTAACGTTCACCGAAGTCGCGTTGCACCAGTACGACCGCCCGTGCTGCATCGAGCAGATCCTCGGGCAACACAAAGCCCAGATGATCCGCCAGACGCGGAAATGTTTCGGGTTTGGCATGGGTCACACCCAGGCCGCCGCCTGCCGCCAGGTTGTAGCCAAGCAATTCCTCGTCATCAAAAACCGGGACAACACCCAGGTCGTTGGTGTAGATATCGACTGAGTTGTCGCCTGGGACAGCCACGGCGATCTTGAACTTGCGCGGCAAGTAAGTTTTGCCGTAGATGGGTTCAACCTCTGCTTCGCTGGTGAATACCTTTTGCTCGTCCTGCCAGATTTCGTAGTAGGCTCCGGTGTGTGGGGTCAAAAGCTCGGCGAGCCGTACGGAGGCCTCACGGGCAATCGTGTAGGGCCTGCTGGTAAACGGGGCGGGTGGGGCCATGACGTTACGGTTAATATCCCCGCAGGCACCCAGTGTGGTACCGAGATTCTGGGCGATGGTGGCGATGGCCTCGCGCAGATTCGCCTTGTGCACACCGTGCAACTGTAGCCCCTGACGGGTAGTCACCCGGAGGGTGCCGGTACCCAGGGTATCTGCAAGCCGGTCCATGGCCAGGTAGAAGGCTGCCGGGGCATAACCGCCCGGATTTTTAGTCCGGATCATGAAGGAGTAGTTGGGCTCCTGGCCAGCATCTTTGAGTTCTTTGCGCTGGTCCCGGTCATCCTGCTGATAGGTACCGTGAAACTTGAGCAGCTGAATCGATTCCTCGGGAAAGTGCGTTGTCGCCTCGGCCAGTTCCTGGTTCAGCTTGCCGCGCAAGTACTGGCTGTTTTCTTTGATGGCTTCAACTTTCGAGCGCTTGTCGGTGGTCACGGTTATCTTCCTGATATTTTTGCCGGTCTTAATCGACGGTATCCCTATCGAGATTTAGCAAATTCTCGACTTGTTTGCCACCTCGTGAACTGAAAACCGAAAAATCTGCCCTCCAGAACTCCGACCGAACTGGACAGGTTTACGCTGAGATTGGGCAGATGTTAAGATGAGGGGCCAGACAAGGGCACGTCGCCTAGTGGATATGGCACCTCGCTACGGACGAGGACTAACCGGGGTTCGAATCCCTGCGTGCCCACTTGATTCAACCCGCTTCTAGAGCGGGTTTTGTCGTTTTTAACTCAAATACTGAACCCAGCTATCAAGCACCTCGGGCGATCCATACCACTTGAGGTTTGCGCGCGGTGAGTGCCAGACCCCTTCGAGGGTAATGTTCTCAGCACCTTCCAGGTGAGCAGCCTCTACGGGTGTGATCCCATCTCCCCAGCACTCGCCGCGCCCAATCGTCAGCTCGTAACTGCGGTAGGTGAAATTTTCCCAGAAGTTGCGGCTGCGCTTACCGAAGACTGTTTTGCCCGCCACGCAGATATAGCGGACATGCTCCCGGTAGAAAGCACCGGGGTAGGTCGAGTTTACAAAAGTCATGTTGTTGCGGGTGAAGCGCTCCTGACTCAGGTGTGGCGTCCCCAATGTCATCAGGGTGGCTACCCGGTCGCGGTAGCCCCAATTTTGGCTGGCGTAGGGCTGATCCCCCAACAGCAAGCGCGCAATCCAGCCGCCAGCGGAGTGGCCGACCACATTGACCTGCTCGGTACCGTGCGTGCGCAGGGCCGTGTCGATGGCAGCACCGAGCAGTTTCAGCACCGGAGTCATCGGGCGATCACCGATCGTCGGTACCCAGCCGTACCACTGTATAGGCACGACCGAGGTCGGGAACCCTTGCTGTTGCAGGTTGCGAGCCATATCCAGGTAGGCGCTTGCCGAGGCCAGATAGCCGGGCAGGATCACCGTGGGCAGTCGGGGGGTCATTTTTGAATCAGCTGGTAGCCGGCCCGCATCAATAGCCGGGCAAGGTCTAGCTCGGATTGCCAGTGGACACGCAGTTTTTCCGCGACGACGGTCTTGGAGGCGAGTTCGGCACTGTTGAAGCCAGTGACCACGTACAGGCGGCCCGTTTTCCAGAACATCTGTTGACTCATGGCTGATACCGGATATCAGTCGGTTGCTTCCAGTTTACCGAGTGGAGCTTCTTGATCTTGATGCCCGGCTCGTATGCTCTCAGCGGCAATCACCGCGCACAGCAACCACCAGAGCACCTGAATGGGAGGGCGAAACCAGACCGTATCTACTAAGCCATGGGCCAGGAGACCAATGACCGCGACCGTGGCGGCGGCTGACCAGAGGGCGGTGGAGGGCTCGGTCAGTCGTTGGGCGTTCCAGGTAGCAAAGCCCTGCACAAGCAGTACCAGCACCAGCCAGGCAAAGCAGAGGGCTCCGAGCATGCCCATTTCGACTGTAATCTCAAGCGGAACCGAGTATGCTCCCAGGGCATCAAACTTGGGCTCCTGGTAGAAGGGGTAGGCGGCCTCGAAGGTCTGGTTGCCGGGACCGATGCCCGTGAGCGGGAAGTCACGAATCATATCGAGGACAGAGGTCCAGACGTTGATGCGAAAGTTGTTGCTCGAATCGTCGCGCCAGGCAAAGATGCTTCCTATCCGGTCCCCAAGCACGGGAACTCGCCAGAACAGCAACCCCAGTCCCAGCCCGGCACCGGCAAATAGACTCGGTAAGAGCAGGCGCCGTACTTTCATGGGCAGCCGGTCGGCAATCCACTGGACCAGGAGCACACCGAGAACAAGAGCCATCACCGCGAGAGCAATCCAGCCCCCGCGTGAAAAAGTCAATACTACGCAGAGCAGAGCGGCAAGGCCCGCGAGCGCACTGACAAGTTTTGCACCCCAGGACTGCCAGACCAGACAGCCTGCGATGCTGAGCGGGATGGCAGGCAGCAAGTAGCCCGCGAGCAGGTTTGGGTTACCGAGGAAGCTGTAAACCCGGGTGGTCTCAGCCAGGGTAGAGTCCTGGTCTACCCAGGTTGCCAGGGCCTGAGCACCGTATACCCACTGCCACAGACCGTAACCCGAGACCGGGAGACTGACCAGCAAATACATAGCGATTGCCGCAGTCCGGTAGGCGGCCCGTTGCAGCAGGTGGGCACCCAGAGCAAAACCAGCCACGTAAAGGGTTAACTTAATCCAGCCATCCAGACTGGTCGTGAACCACTGAGACGAGGCGAGCGAGACCGACCCGGCCAACCAGAAGGTCAGCACCGGCAAAGCCACGGCGGGGCAGGAACGGGGTTTGAGCACAAGCAGCACCCACGCACCCAGTCCGGCAACGAGCAGAATACCCACGGTCGTAGTCGAGACGAAGGGTGAGACTGCAAGCACTAGACACAAGACCAGCAACCCGAGCGGTTCGACCAGACGACCTACCAGACTCGTAGCACC
>JACMIX010000005.1 GCA_014380935.1 Gloeobacterales cyanobacterium ES-bin-141
GCAGGGTGGCGGCCAGGAAGGCACCAAGAGGCATCGGGCTTGCACCAACCACATAACTGAAAGGACCATAAGGTATGGCCGGTGTCAGACGGCCCAAGATCACAGCGATAAATCCCTTGCGCGCTACCCAGGCCTCTAACTTGCGCCAGCGCTCCGCCTTCAGCCACCGATAAACGACCGGCTGGCCCATCCGCCGGGAGATACTGAAACCGATACAGCTACCGGCAGCCGTACCCGTCCAGCTGATCATAGAGCCGACCCACGGGCCGAAGACCATTCCGTTCGCAACACTGATTGGCAAAAACAAAGGAAAAGGCAGGCTTGGACGTAAGGCCGACAGCGCAAATCCAGCCAGCGGTCCCCAGATCCCCCAGGCCAGTAATGTGCCCTGCAAATTTTGTAGAAGCGCCGTTTGAAAACCCTGTATGTCCACTGGCAAGTATTAAGCCTCGTTACCGCTTAAGAGTAGTGCCTATACAAACATGTCCGCAAGGGTGAGTTGCGTGAACTTTACGCCTGATCAAGAAATTAAATTCGCCCGAGCCGACTTACAGTCCGGGCCATCCAAGTTGTATAATAACCAGCATCGGAAGCTTGCCAGAGCAACTACATACGGTTATCTTGGGTGCATCTCGCCAGATATCCTGTTAAGCTCGGACTGTCTTCTGGCTACTCTTTTATATTCAAAAGCGGCGTGTGCCTGGCGGTTGCGCGCTGTCGAACGCAGGTTATTGCATGACTACCCGATGCAGAACCCTATTCGCGCAAGTCACATACCGTCATGACAGGCCGAGGGTGGTCTGTGCATCCAAACGAGGAGACGTATGTCCAAACAAATCATCATCGCAGAACAATATCGTATCGCTGCCGTCTTCGCCGAAGACCAGATCCAGGAACTCATTGTAGCTAGCGGCAATCATCAGGTAGGCGACATCTCCCTGGGTGTGGTGGAGAATGTATTGCCCAGTATCGATGCGGCATTCGTCAATATTGGTAACTCGGAGCGCAACGGCTTTATTCACGTAACCGACCTGGGACCCATCCGCCTACGCCGTTCATCTGCCTCGATTAGCGAGCTGGTTGCTCCACAGCAAAAAGTGCTCGTTCAGGTGATGAAAGAGCCGACCGGCAACAAAGGTCCGCGGCTGACCGGAAATATCAGTCTTCCGGGCCGATTTTTAGTCCTGATGCCGTTCGGACGCGGGGTAAACCTGTCGCGCCGCATTCGTGAGGACGATGAGCGCAATCGATTACGTGCTCTTGCGGTGCTCATCAAACCCGCCGGTATGGGTCTTCTGGTTCGTACCGAGGCGTCCGGGATGGACGAGCAGGGTATTCTCGAGGATCTGGAAAGTCTGCTCAAGCAGTGGGAGAAGATCCAGAAACAGGCAGCCGAAACCCGTGCGCCCGCTTTATTAAATCGGGATGAGGACTTTATTCAGCGTGTCTTGCGTGACGTCTATGGCTCAACGGTCAATCGGATCGTGGTTGACTCCCACGTGGGCGTCAAACGCGTCAAACAGCATCTGGTGAACTGGAACAATGGCCGGATGCCGCAGGGTATCTATGTGGAGCACCACCGCGAACCCACGGCAATCCTCGATTATTTCCGGGTCAATGCCGCTATTCGTGAGGCACTCAGGCCACGAGTCGATTTGCCCTCCGGTGGCTACGTCGTCATCGAGCCGACCGAGGCATTGACGGTTGTCGATGTCAACTCCGGCTCCTTTACACGCTCTGCCACATCCCGCGAGACAGTCCTCTGGACCAACTGCGAGGCTGCTACGGAGATTGCCCGTCAGTTGCGCCTGCGCAACATCGCCGGGGTAATCATCGTCGACTTTATCGATATGGACGCCCGCCGCGACCAGTTGCAGGTGCTTGAGCACTTCTCCAAAGCGCTTAAAGCAGACAAATCACGACCCCAAATTGCCCAACTCTCCGAACTCGGGCTGATTGAGTTGACCCGCAAACGCCAGGGCCAGAGCATCTACGAAATCTTCGGCAAACCCTGTCCAACCTGCGAGTCGCTCGGAATCCTGATCAACCTGCCCGGTGCCCGCCACGAGCATGCAGCCGATGCGGCCCAGTCTTTCGTACTCGACCCAAGACAGCGCGAATTTGCCGAGGAGTTCGAGGAGTTTGAGGAAGAGTTCGCCAACACCCAGGAATCTGACGAAGAAGACTCAGCTGACGTAGACCTGACCGGTCACCCGACCTTCAGAAATGACCGCAACCGGAGGTCTCCGGTTACCCAGCAACGTCTGGAGCGTCCCGGCAGCACTAGCAGCAGCGGCCCCGCCGGTGGGGCCGCCGGCAACCGTAACCGTAGACGGCGAGGGCGGGGCAATGGTCGGCCCAATAACTACGAGGAGCAGGCCGGACCGGGTAGTGGTCTGCGCACGGTCACCGATGAGGACAGCGATCAGCCAGGCGAGGTTAGCGTAGCTGCCCCTGAAGTGGTAGAGCGCACAATGCCTGAGCCAAAGCAACGCGAGGCCGTACAACTCGAGCCAAAGCCGCGTGAAACCGTAACTCTCGAGCCGGAGCCGCCAATTGATCACATTCCCAGGATGGAGCAGGAGGTTCTGGCCCAAATGGGTTTACCGGCTGAATTGCTGAGCGGACCGGCAATGACCTCGGGCAAAAGCTCAATTTTATCTGTACGTCCTCCCAGTCCTGAGAAAGCTGACGCAGCTGAGGAGGACGGACCAGACCCCCGCCGCCGCCGCCGTCGCCGTGTCTCGAAGACAGGCGTTGCCACAGCGGACGAGGCTTCAGCCGATACCTCCACCTCTACCGACGAGTAATGCGTCAAGGTTCTTACCCGACCCTTAAGCTTGAAAGTAGCCTGTGGGCGGTCGGGCTCAGCCGTCTGGCGGGCGTAGACGAGGTGGGGCGTGGAGCTCTCGCAGGCTGCGTCGTGGCGGCGGCCGTCGTCCTGCCGCCTGACATCGATAGGGCCGTGCTCACTGGTATACGCGACTCCAAACAACTCACCCGCACTCGGCGCGAGGCACTCGTCCACATCATTCGAGCCGCGGCGTCCGCGATTGGTATTGGTGCCGCCTCACCGGCAGTGATCGACCGGCTGAACATCCGACGTGCAACCGCCCTTGCGATGCAGAGGGCTCTAAATCAACTCGACATCGAGCACGTCCTGGTAGACGGCTTACCGGTAACCGAGTTGAAGGAGCCTCAAAGCGCAA
>JACMIX010000375.1 GCA_014380935.1 Gloeobacterales cyanobacterium ES-bin-141
CTGCTCCGGGGAGATCCGCAAAGCGCCTCCATGTTCAACCACGTTGCGCTCGCTCATCAAGGCGTTGCTCAAGGCAAAGATAACCGCCAGAGCCTCCGGGGTATTGAAGTCGTCGTCCATCGCCACCCGGAACGCCTCCACAGATGAGGAAAGCAGTTCTCCCTGGAGCGGTTGGTTGAGTGATTGAACCAATCCGCTCAAACGCAGGGACTCTTCCAGGTTGCTCCAGCCCTTCTGGGCATTCTCGAGCGCCTCTACCGAGAAGGTGAGCTGAGTACGGTAGTGCGCCTGCAGGACGTACAAGCGAAAACCCATGGGAGCGAACTTTTCAAGCAGGTCTTTGAGCGTCCAGAAGTTGCCCAATGACTTGGACATTTTCTCGACTTCACCACTCTTTTTCTTGACGTTCAAAAAGCCGTTGTGCAACCAGTAACGGGCCAGGGGCTTACCTGTTGCGGCTTCCGACTGGGCAATTTCGTTTTCGTGGTGGGGAAATTGCAGGTCCTCACCGCCTGCATGGATGTCGATAGTGTCCCCGAGTTGGGCACGTACCATGGCCGAGCACTCAATGTGCCACCCCGGCCGGCCGGGACCCCAGGCTGAATCCCAGAACGGTTCACCGGGCCTGGAGGCTTTCCAGAGGGCAAAATCGGCCGGGTCTTTTTTGCGCTTGAGTTCTTCATCTTCAAGGCGTTTATCGGCATCGACCCGCAACTGGTCCAGATGCTTGCCGGAGAGTTTGCCGTAGCCCACAAAGCGACGTACGTGGTAGTAGACGTCGCCTGACGCAGGATAGGCGAAGCCGCCTGCTTCGAGTTCGGCAATCAGCGCCGTAATTTCCGGGATCGACTGAGTAGCGCGGGGATAGGCGTCGGCAGGCAGGATATTGAGCTTGCTCATGTCCTCCAGGTAGGCGGCAATGTAGGTTTCGGACACCCGGGTCATCGTGGAATGTTCTTTCTCAGCTCGACGCAGGATTTTGTCATCGATATCAGTGAAATTCTGGACATAGGTGACAGCGTAGCCCTGCCACATCAGGTAGCGGCGAATCGTGTCCCAGGTGACGTAGGAGCGCCCGTGTCCGAGGTGGCTGTGGTCGTAGACAGTTACACCGCAGACGTAAAACTTGACCCTACCCGGCACGATGGGGACGAATTCTTCTTTTTGACGGGTCAGGGTGTTGTAGACGTGCAGCGTCATGAAACCGGGTTCTGATGTGGATTTATCATCCTATATTAGAGGGCTGCATTAGGCTGGGCTCAGTACGCCGGGAGCAAGGCGGGTGTCCAAGCGGGTAATCGGCCTGACGGGGGGTATCGCCACGGGCAAGAGCACAGTCGGTGCCTGGCTGTCCCGACTGGGGATCCCGGTCATCGACGCAGACCGGCTCGCCCGCGAGGCCGTGGCACCCGGAAGTCCCATCCTTGCCCAGATCGTGCAGCGCTACGGTCCCCAAGTGCAAGACGACGGGACCCTCAACCGCTCCGCCCTGGCCGGGATCATCTTCAATGATCCCCAAGAACGGGCCTGGGTCGAAGCGCGCATTCATCCCTGGGTACGCGAAGCCCTCGTCCGGGCACGAGACTGCTACAGTGGGGACCCGGTTTGCTTAATGATCCCCTTGCTTTTCGAGGCCCATATGAATGATCTGGTGACGGAGACGTGGGTTGTCACCTGCACACCCGAGCAGCAACTCGCACGCCTGCGCACACGCGACGGTCTTGATGTCGTCCAGGCTCAGGCACGAATTGCAAGCCAGATGCCACTCGAACTCAAGGCCCGGCTGGCAACGGTCGTGCTGGAGAATAGCGGCGACCTCGCAGCTCTTGAAGCTCAGGTCCACCGCGCCCTGGTGTCCCGGTGAGTACGCCACTGCAATTTGTCTGGTTGCTCACTGTTGCCCTGGGACTTGCCATCCTCACCTGGTTTGCCGTAGAGAATCCCCTACCTTCTGTCTGGCGTGAAGTCCGCTGTTTGCCGGTCTACTTGCAACCCGCCGCGTCCTACCGGGAATTTCTCAATCGGGTCCGGGCCGGAGAAGTACGTCTGGTTCAGCTCAACCCCGAGCAGGCCACAATCTACTTCTATCTTGATGGTCTAGAACATCGGGTACGTGTCCCGGAACTCGACCCAACCTGGCAGGACCTGCTGCTTGAGAAGGATGTGAGAGTCGTAGTACTCGAAGGCGGATGCTAATACCTGGTGTAAACGGCACTGGCGGCGCGGTGCAACAGGGCGTGCCGCTCGACCAGAGCGTCGAGGTCGTTATCGTAGCCGCCGCCAATCACCGCGGCAATCGGGATTCCCCGGCTCACGCAAAGGCTCAGGACTTCCAGGTCACGTGCATAGAGACCTGCGTCGGTGAGCGCCAGTTTGCCCAGGCGGTCCGCGATGTGCGGGTCTACACCCGCGTCGTAGAGGACGAGGTCCGGGCGTACCTGCTCGAGCAGGCCCGGCAGGTGTTCACGCAGGACCCTTAGATAGGTCGCGTCGTCGGTCCCGGTAGGCAACTCGACGTCGAGGTCGCTCTGCTGCTTGCGGCCAGGAAAGTTTTGGGCGCAGTGCATCGAAAAGGTAAAGACCCTCGGCTCGGCCCGAAAGATATGAGCTGTCCCGTCTCCCTGATGCACATCGAGATCGACAATCAGGATCTGCCGGACCCTTTGCTCTGCGAGCAGTACCCGTGCGCTCACGGCGAGGTCGTTGAAGATGCAGAACCCTGAACCGTAGTCGCAAAAAGCATGGTGGGTCCCCCCACAGGTATTGCAGGCGAGGCCGTAGCCAAGGGCGAGCCGGGCTGTGAGGATCGTGCCCCCTACCGCTGTGCAGGTGCGCTCGACCAGGGCTGGGCTCCAGGGCAGGCCAATACGCCGCAATGGTTGCGCACCGAGTGTGCCGCTGCAAAACTGCGTCACGTACTCGGGTGTGTGGACCAGGGTCAACGACTCACGCGAGGCCCGCTCCGGCATCCAGAACTGCTCTGGATGGGCAATCCCTTTTTGTAACAAAAAGTGGTAGAGGCGGCTGAATTTCCCCATCGGAAAACGGTGCCCCCCGGGCAGGGCAGCCTCGTAAAGGGGGCTGTATACCAGGGGAATCACATGCCCGGCTCAGTCACCAATAATCTCGGGTTCGCTCAATTCGTCGGACATCTCGAAGATGGCGCGCAGAACTGGCTTGAAGGCACTATCATCCTCGTTGAGGTCTTCGTAGCGACGACGCTTGGCCCGATTGGCTACCTGCACGGTGATCCGGTAGCGGTTGGCCGCGGCATCGACGAGATGCTCGACACGCCGCATCAGTTCTGGCTCGTCAGCGATCGGTTGAGTCAAGGGGTTCCTCCCGAAAAATAATCTGCTCGATTTGTTGGACGGCGGTTTCGAGATCCTCGTTAACGACCCGGTAATCAAACTCCCGAGCCGATTCGAGCTCCTCGCGTGCCCTGGTAAGACGACGTTCGATAGCAGCGGAATCATCCGTGCTTCGGTCCCTCAGGCGCTGTGCCAGGACCTCGAAAGACGGCGGTGCAATAAATACCAGCATAGCCGCCGGAAAATTGTTTTTGATCTGGTAGGCACCTTGCACCTCGATCTCGAGCACCACTGGCTTGCCTTCCGCCAATCGCGCCTCGACCGGGGCACGGGGTGTGCCGTAGTACTGACCCACGTACTGCGCCCACTCCAACAACGCGCCTGCCTCAATCAACCGCTCAAATTCCTCCGGGCTCACAAAATAGTAGTCCCGGCCTTCGACTTCTCCTGCGCGGGGTGTGCGGGTGGTAGACGAGACAGAAACATACAGATCCTTATGTCGCCTACGCAGGCAGGTCAAGAGGGTTCCCTTGCCGACTCCGCTGGGACCCGTCAGTACGATCAATCGCTCACTCAACAGTGTTCTCCCGGAAGACGAAGCGGTTGGCAACCGTTTCGGGTTGAATGGCCGATAGGATAATGTGGCTTGAATCGGTGATGATGACTGCTCGGGTCCGCCTGCCGTAGGTCGCATCGACCAACTGTCCGCGGTCACGCGCGTCGCTGATGATGCGCTTTATGGGAGCCGACTCCGGGGAGACAATCGCCACGACCCGGTTCGCAGAGACAATATTCCCAAAGCCAATATTGATTAACCGTATATCCATAAATAGAAAGGTCTTTAGTATTTCTTAAAGCAATCCTATCCGGTCGAGGTAGGCACAACAAGGAAGAACCAGGGATAATGAAGAACTTTGCGGCTTTAGCAGGTTATGCAGCCCTTTGACTTCACCACATTAAGTGCTGCTCTACCAGAACTGGTCAAGCGCTGGATTCCTGCCCGCGTCGAGCAGGTACGACAAGAGGACAGCCACACAGTCAAACTGTTGCTGCGTACCTTCGAGGGCCAGCGGTGGCTGGTGTTGAGTGCTCATCCCGAGGCGGCCCGCTTGCACTTCGGCGGGAGCAGCCGCGATAAAGCTGCCAAGTTTCCCTTCGGGGCAACCCTATACCAGTACGTGGCGGGTAAAGTTCTGGTGAGCTGCGTTCGGACCCCCTGGGAGCGTATCGTAAGGCTTCGTTTCGCCCGGCGTCCCCAGGAGGAGCCGGAGGTGGACCTGATTATCGAGGTGATGGGCAAGTACAGCAACCTCATTTTGACCGATACCCAGGAGCGCATTTTGACCCTGGCCCACGCGGTTACCAGAGAGCAATCACGGGTCCGCCCCCTGCAAATTGGTGAGCAGTACACGTTGCCCCCTCCTCTGGCGGGGCCGAGCCCAAGCCGAGCCGAGCGTTTTGAAGACTGGCATGCACGGCTGGAATACATAGCTGGGCCGGTCGCCCAGGCCCTGATTAAGACTTACCGCGGGGTCAGCAAGACCCTGGTCCTGCAGTTGCTAAATGCTGCGGGCCTGGACGCCCAGCAGCGCACGGCTGAAGTGACCGACGCGCAGTGGCAGCGCATCCATGCACTCTGGAACGAGTGGCTTGTCTGTCTTGAGCAGGAGCACTTCAGCCCCGGCCTGGGGCGCGACGGCTACACGGTGCTCGGCTGGGGAGCGCACACGCCGAGCGATTCTGTGCACACCCTGCTTGAGCGCTACTACACCGAGCAATTGCAGCGACAAACTTTCGCGCAGCACCGCCAGCGGCTTCAGCAGGTTATTCGGGCGGCACTCGCCAAGGCAAAGAAGCGGCAGACAGAATTTGAGCGGATGATGGCCGATGCCCGGCAGGTGGATCACTACAAACTCCAGGCAGACTTGCTGATGGCCAATTTGCAGCGGGCCAAGCCGGGCCTCAAAGAGATCACCCTGGCTGACTTCACAAGCGAAATGCCAGTAAGCATTCGTCTCGACCCGGCCAAAGACCTGGTTGCCAATGCCCAGCGCTATTACCGCCTGCACCGCAAAGCCAAACGGGCCAACCAGGCGGTGGAGCCGCTGTTAAACGACGCAGTGCGTCGGGTGGCTTATCTCGAACAGGTTGCGGCGACCGTGGAGTTGCTCGAAGATGCCGAGATAGATCTCGATGCCCTCACGGAGGTCGAAGAAGAACTGGCACAAGAAGGCTACCTGAGTCCTGTCCGGACCGTGGCCAGGACTGAAGAGGTACCTTTTCACCAGTTTCCCCTCGTGTCGGGGCCGGTAGTGCTGGTCGGGCGCAACAATCGCCGCAACGACCAGTTGACTTTTCAAGTAGCCGGGATGGAGGACCTGTGGTTCCATGCTCAGGAAATCCCCGGCTCCCACGTTCTGCTCAAGCTTGCACCCGGCCAGGCGGCGAACCCCGAGGAGATTCAGTGGGCGGCCAACGTTGCGGCCCACTTCAGCAGAGCCCGCCTGAGCAAACAGGTACCGGTGGTGTACACCGAGCGCAAGTACGTGCGCAAGCTCAAAGGTGGGGGACCGGGACTGGTTACCTACCGTGAAGAGCAGGTCATCTGGGGCAACCCGGACGCGCTGCCCCTTCCCTCACTCACCGAGGCCTGAACGTGAGGCGGCGCACTTTCCTCGCGGTCATGGGCTTTGCACCGGGACTGCTACCGATTGCCGAAGGCGGGCAGGAGCGCCGCATTCCCCTCGGTATGCGGGCGGACGGTCTACAACTGGTCATCCGTGAGGCGAGCGATAGCGGGGTAGTCTACTTCGCCCCCCACGACAATGAAAACGTAGCCGTGCAGGCCGTCGAGCGCCTATGGCAGACGCGGCCGCTCGGCACATTAATTGAGTTGAGACAAACGGATAGCGAGCGGTTGCGCTACGTCTACCAGCACATCGGCGGGACAAAGATCTACTGCGACCCCAACCGGATCTTCGCAGATCTGGCTGTTGTCAGGCGTGAACTGGGCCGTACACGGGGCGGGCGGGCCTGTGGAAGAGTGATCAATCGCAGCGTCACTGGAGCACACATCAAGCGGGCAGCTGCCCATTTCCAGCAGATTGGCAGGCAGATTACCGACGTGCTGGGCGAATACCTCCACGGTCCTGCTCCCCTACTTGTCGGACTACACAACAACTCGGAGGGGCGTCTGGGCGTCGGGAACCCACAACTGCGTGCCGGTGGTCCGGTCAGTGCCCGTCCCCCTCACCAGCAACAGGGTCAGGACCCGGACGACTTTTTGCTGGTGACCCAAAACCCGGACTTCGAGCGGCTCCGCCAGTCAGGTTTCAACGTTGTGCTTCAAAAACCGAATGCCTTCGATGACGGTTCCCTCTCGGTCTGGGCGGCCCGGCAACGTCCTGGCATCCGCTATATTGCGGTCGAAGCCCAGCATGTCGAGTGTTTGAGCGCTCAGCAGGCACGCGGGCACCTTGATGTCCAGTTGCGGATGCTCGAAGCAATCACCGGGGACCGGTCATGATGTTCGTCTGGCTTATTGCTCTGCTGATAGCTGTTCCAGTGGCAGCTCAGGATGTGATCGACCGGCCTATCCCTTTCGGTCCTCACCGCCGGGCGCTCAGTCTCGATTACATCCACCGTCACTATGACCCCGGGGCACGCGACATCACCATCGTCCCACGCATAATCGTCATCCACTGGACTGGAGCAGGGTCGCTTGCGAGCGCGTTCGCCACCTTTCGCCCCGACGAATTGCCTCCCCAACGCCGAGATATTCAGCGAGGAGGCACCCTCAACGTCTCAGCCCATTTCCTCGTGGACCGGGACGGCACCGTTTACCGGCTAATGCCGGAAACCTGGCTTGCCCGCCACACCATCGGCCTCAACCGGATCGCCCTGGGGATCGAGAACATCGGCGGCCCCGA
>JACMIX010000376.1 GCA_014380935.1 Gloeobacterales cyanobacterium ES-bin-141
CTCTTTATTATCTGTGAAAGCGCCGCAAAACGGCCGCTCTGTTCCTTTCTGGCGAGTGACCCGGTACTGCTCGGGGGTCAGCTGCTGCCGCCACTGTTCGTCAGATTTCAAGACTTTTTGCACCGTCGTTCCCCTGGAGCCAGATTGCTATTCCTGTCTTCTAAATCGTAGCCTGTTCCCAGAGAGCCACCATCTGCATCTGCAGTTTGTATCAGCAGACTTCTGCCCCGTCGGAAGCCGGGTGGGTTGCTATCAGCGATGATGTAATCTATCGCAGATGGTGTAAACATCAGTTTATGAATGTACAGTGTGTCCTGGAGCAACCGGACGATTTGTGGTGTGGCACTGACCGTGGACTGTACCGGTTTAACCGGGAGCGAGGCGAGTGGGAGGTTGCCTTGCCCTGGTTAAACGTCAGGGCATTGGCGGCGGATGGTCCATCGACTCTCTGGTGCGCTACAGCACGAGGTCTGAAGCTCCGCAGAGGTGAGCATTGGCAGGATGTCGATCTGCCGCCCGAATTGGGAACAGACGTGCGTGCCCTCCTGGTTGCCGCGAATGGAGCACTCTGGTGTGGTACAGGGCGTGGGCTGGGGTTCAGGCAAACTGAGAAATGGCAAGTGCCGACAGCAGTTGATGACTGGTTCCCCACCCCGGTCAACTGCCTGGCCAGTTCTCCCGGCGAGGAAATCCTGTGCGGTCTGGAAAGGGGAGTGTTCCGCTGGGTAGCAGATTGTCTCGAACTGGTCTGGGAGGAAGTCAACGCCCTTTGCCTGCTGTTTGATGGCGATGGCCGTCTGTGGTGTGGGACCGACCACGGTCTTCATCAGCAGCGCGGCGAGCACTTACGGCGGATGCATGACTGGCAGGGGCGTTCCCTGGTTCTGCTGCTCGACAAAGGGGGTAGAGTCTGCTGCGGGACTAGCCAGGGTCTATACATCTATGAACAGGGCTATTGGCGGGGCGTCAGACGTGGGTTGCCGACACAGGTTGTTCAGTGCCTGGCCCGCGGTCACGACGACCTGATCTGGTGCGGCACAACAGCGGGAGCTGCCGCCGTCGACACCAGCGATCTGCGCGGTCAAGCCCGTTCGCCCGCAGAGGTCCTGAGTATTGCCCGTCCCAGGGCAGCCGAGTAAACCCTTCCTTAATACGGCTGAGAGGCTCCTGATGGATCTACTCAAATTCATGCCCCCCGGGTCCTGGCTCCCTGTCTTCCTGTTCTTCGGTCTGGCCGTAATCGTCGGTCTATTCGGATGGGCGCTGATTTTGCGGTTTAAGCTAAACGCCGTGCTCGGGCGAGTGTATGGGAGCTTGCGCCAGAAGCTACTGTCCAATAACAACGCTTCGCTCGACCAGGATGCCACTGACCTTTTAGATGTGGTCGAACGCTCCTATAACAGCACCGGCCGCTTCACAAACACCGTCAACACTGTCGCCCTGGTGCAGAAGGCCTATACCAACAGCCTGCGACTGGGCAATCGGGAGTGCGACTGGGTCGAGGGGGTTACTGGGACTATGCCTGGGCTGTTGCTGGTCATTGGTTTATTCGTAACGGTTCTCGGCATCCTCAGTAACCTATTGGCTCTCGGTAACCTGACAGCGCTCTTAGGGGGTGGGGGCAACGCCGGGCAGACCGCCGCCCGTCTGCAGGAGCCGCTGCAGGGGATTGCCGTCGCCTTTCTAGGTAGTGCCGTTGCCCTGTTCTGCTCAGTAGTGCTGGCCACCTGTAACCTGTTCACCAACACTCGGTTGCGAAAGGAACAGATCCTGGATTTGCTCGAAGACTACGCCGACAACTTCCTACAGCCGCGGCTGCGCAGCAGCCAGACCGAGGAGATGACGGCCGAGTTCAAGCAGCTCAAGGCAATTATCTCCGCCGTTGGCGTGGAGATTGGCGATTCGATCAAACATTCCCTCGGTGAGCAGGTGAAGCTCATCCTGGAGGACAACAACCGGGTAGTCGATGTTGCCCGCCAGGTCTACCAAAACCTGATCGAGAGCACCCAGGAGTTGCGTGGCTCGGTGCACGCCTCCGTCGAGGAATTGCAAAAAAGCGACTTCCCGAGCCGGATTGCCCAGGCGGCGAAGGGACTCAACCAGTTCATGAAGGCAGCGGACGCGCTCAACCAATACAGCACTGCCCAGCAGCAGGTGGTAGCTGCCCAGCAGCAGGCAGTAGATGCACTGTGCGCCGAGGGGAGTCAGGTGCGCCTCACAAATCAGCAGCTGGAGCAGATTTGGCAACGGATCCAGGGCCTCGAACGCGAGGCGGTTCAGGAGTTGACCAGTGTCGGTGAACAGTTGCAGGACACCCTGGCGGCAACCAGGCAGGTCCTGACCCATATTGAAGTATTGCAGTCGGGCAGCGCCGATGGACTGGTGTCGCTCACCAGCACTCAGCGGCAACTGGGCGAAGCGACAGCGGCGCTGGGTCAATGGACAGAGCGCATGGCAACGGGTGGCGGATTTACAGAGGCAGTCAGTCGGTTCGAGGATACCGTGCAGCGCGACGACGAGCAGCGTAGCACCATGGCCCAGATACTAGAGCAGAACTTTGCCCGCCTCGAAGAGATTCTCAAAGGCACTGTGCAGCGTGATGACGAGCAGCGCCGCGCTGCAGCCCAAATACTGGAGCAGAACTTCGCTCGCCTTGAGGAGATTCGCGAGCGCTTTGTCGAGTCTGCCCAATTAATGAACGAACTGGCCGCTCGCCTGAGTGATGGGGCATACCAGGCGGAAGCCTCCCGCTTGCTGCAGTCTGGAGAGGGAACGCTACGCGAAGGCGAGGTACTCGGTCGAGACCTCGTCAGCCAATTGGTGGAGGTGCGCCAAGCGCTCGGTGACCTCAGCGACCTCATTCGCAAGGGTCAGGGCCGCTCGCCACTCTGGCCTTTCGCACGTTAATCGTTCCACAGTCCCTCGATTCTCCCTGGAGCCTTCATGCCCCGTCGCCGCGACGCCGCCCCCACCGAGCTCAACGTCTGGCCTGCCTTTGCCGACTTGATGTCGAACCTGTTCCTAATCACAAGCCTGCTGTTGCTGGTGTTCATTGCTCCTTATCTGACTGGGGGTGGTGAGGACGAAAGTCCCAAAGACCCCCCGCCAATCATCGTCATCCAGGACACCGGCGGCTTTCGATTCCCTTCCGGGAGTGCTCGCCTGCCGCCTTCCTTGAGCAGTTACATCCGCGCCTCGCTAGTCGTCCAGGTCGAGCGAAACGCCCGCGACTACCGTATCGACCTAGTCGAGGTGATTGGCCACACCGACACCCAACCACTTGGCTTCGAAGCGGCGAGCAATCTTGACCTCACCCTCGGGCGGATCGCAGCTAACCAGTTGCCGATCACCGGTGCTCGACCCGGCTCCAACGCCGACCTTGGTCTGCTGCGTGCCCTGGCCGTTGTCCAGGAGCTACGCCGTATTCAGAAAAGTACCGGCCGGATGGGCGGCCTTGCCTTCCACGCTTACTCCGCAGCCCAGTTGGTCCCTCCAAACGGCTCCTTCAGTAACCTGACTGAGGGTGCCGATGCCAGCCGACGCCGGATCGAAGTGCGCTTTACCCGCTCCGGCCCTGTGACCAACGCGTCCTGAATTAAGAAAGTGCTCTGCAAGTGGGACTGCCGAATCGCCTCTGAATTTTCTTCTACCGCATTAAGGCAGACTCAACAGTGGAGAGCCGGAATAGTAGCAAGAAAAATTCACGACTTTCGATTAAAAAGCCGAACTATATTTTCTCTCAACTGTCCTAAAAATGGTATGTTCTGATCTAGAAATGAATCCGGTTTTGTAATGGTTTTTAGCGCTGGAATTGCGAGGAGCGCGATCCCGATCGTAATGGCGACCCAGAAAACCAACCAGGCCAGATCCGTAAAAGCCAAAGGAAGGTATCTACAGACTAAGTCACGCTCGTAATTACAAGCCCCACCCAACGAGCCGTAAACCTGAACTCTCGGCTCTAGAACATCGCGGGGTAACTGAAGGTACACTTGGACTGTCGCTTCTGGTCTCAGTTTTTCTAGAGTTAGCTTCAGAGGTCGCTCTGTTTCTACTTTAAAGCCGTCGGTAGCTCTGTAGTCATAATGGATACATTGCAAAGCGATAGTAACCGATTCGAGTGTGTTCTCCCCGTCGTTCCAGATCTCCAATGTTTTTAAGTTCGAATTTTTTGGATTTTCAAAAACAGTTTTATCTGAGACTTCAAACTTGTACTTTAGTGACCTGGACTTCCGTCGCTCCACGAGCGTAGTGCATTGTGAGAGGCTAGTACCAAATACTATTCCGAAGAGCGGCGACAGGGTGAGCATCGCCCCTTCACTTTCCTTAACCGTTCTTGCGCGCCTAAGAAAACTCTTAAAGACTGCCGTAGCTGACTCTTTTACAGACATAGGCGTTCAGACCTTCAAGGAGAGTCAGGAGTAGCCTCAAGACAGCGAACACACGCTTCTATCTTGCTTTGCCACAAGTCAGCACAAATTTTGCTTCATGTCAGCATTGGTTGCCTGCACAGTATCACAAGTTAGTTGAAAAAGGTAGGAATTTAGTCTACCGCTTCAGGATTTCTTATGCAAGACTCAAGCTTGATACGCAATGCAACTCGGACAAGAGCAAACTTCTAAAGCATAAATTTGTAGCAATGTTTACAAGAAAGCAGTTCACGCGGATTTTATGTTCCACTCTATTGACCTCAGGGTGTGGATATTTCAGAGATCAGGAGGTGAAAAATGTTGTTGAAGCTTTTATCCTTGCGATTATTAAGCTCCAGATCAATGAATTTAGCATGGAGGCTAAAGATCTTTTTAAATACTTTTCCAGAAAGCGCTTAAAAAGTGACCTAAATAGAGCCTGGTATGCCAGGGAAATCTTGTCTGCATGCTCAATTCGCTCTTTTTATTTGTCCCAGCAGATTCGTCTTGAAAAGCTGAATTGGATAAAGCCTGTGGAAGTTGGCAAGAACGTAGCAGTTGTCAAGGCTAATATCACGATAATACAGCAATACGAGGGGACATTTGCTTACTCTTACACCTGGCTATTCGATCTTAATAGAGAGGGAGAGAGATGGCTGATTCTAGATATCAGGATGGATGATCAAGAATTTGTGGTGAGAAGTAGCGATGAACAGCTTAAGGAGGTTCCGCTTCCGCCGGGATTGTTCTGCTACGGGGGCTCTACCACCTTTGCTCCTCTAAGAGTTGATATAGACGACGAAAAATTCGGCCTTATCAAGGCAATCGATCAATCTCATCCTAAAACAACTCTCAGCTATACGCTGCCGCCTAATATAGACCCAGGCTCTGGCTCAGGTATCCAACTGCTGCTTAGCGGCGAACTCAGTTTCGCAGAATCGTCGAGGGCAATCACTACAGATGAGCAAAAAGCAGCCAGCAATCTAGGAATCCGCCTTCTACAAATCCCGTGTGCGCTGGATGGCATTGCTGTTTTTACCCATCCAAAAATAAGCTCTTACCCAAAGGTAGTGCCTACAACAGAACAACTAGCTGAAATTTATCTGGGTAGAATTACAAACTGGAAGCGCCTTGGAGGCCCAAATCTGGATATTTTACCATTGAGCCGTAACCCCACGCTTAGTGGGACAGCTCATTACTTCTGGAATAATATTCTACACAGACAGAATTTCAGTAAAAACGTGGTGATTAAAAAGTACAACACTGAAATGATTAAAACCGTGCTTTCAACGCCTGGGGCAATTGGATTTGCTAGTACCCCCCAGTTGATTAGGCAAAGAGAACAGCGAGTTCATATTCTTCACATTGTTCATCGAACTCGCCCTGGAAAGGTCTCACCCTATGATATCGATAATGATAGCGTCAATCTACACGTTTACAAGACGAGAGAGTATCCCTTGACTCGACGATTGTTCGTGATTGTTCGCTTACCTGACAGCCCGAGTGTTACTTGTGAATCTGATACAGAAATGGGAATGGGTTACGCTCGGTTACTTCTGTCGAAGCAAGGACAGCAGTTTTTAAAAGAACATGGATTCTTGCCCATTGAAACAGGTAGCAGACTGCAATTGTCTAATCCATGCTCAATCTAAGACCTGGATAGGCAGTATTCAGTGAAACCAACCTGCTTACCCTGCTCGAACCAGCTTGTGTCGAAAGTAACATACTCTTTTCTTTCGCTCCCAGGGCATTTCCGACGTCTAACCTCATAGTGCTGAATTCGATCGACGCGCCACTCATTTCTCGCTCGGAGCAAAGTTACTACTCCTTCTACAGCGCCGTTGTCTTTTAACACGATTGTTATCTTAAGCTTTATTTTAGTTGACTCGTCCTCACTTCCTGCCAACTGCGTTTGAATGGTTTCTTTGAGTGAATCTAGTTTAAGAATATGATGAGTCTCATTGCCAATACTATTCTGCAACCGAGTTGTTGAAAGTGAATCATGTAATCGGCCTGTCTCCGATAGAAGTTGATAGAACCTGGAAGTTGTCTGTAAGGGATCAAGTGGCCGGAGCAGCAAATTTAAACCGTAAATCGACCCGAATAGCACTATAACTGCAGTGCATACAATCAAAGCAGGCTTCCTTAATAATTTCAAGAACAGCCATTTGTTGATTACCTGTGGGAGTTGAGAAGGAATTTCAACAGGTTCAAGCTGGCTCAACGGAGAGATTCTGATAATATCTAGCGATGATGGCTGAGGAACAGGCTCCTTAAATGTGCTGACTTGCTCTTCTTCATGAGTGACATCGGCGAGAGGCTCGCCGTATACGAGTGGTTCAAGTCCACCAGGCCCACCACACCAGACTCTCTGGCGATGATATGCAACGCAGGCTACGCTTCCGAATTGGCTGTAAATAAGTTTCCAGTCAAGTCCGTCGAATTGCCAAAGACCCTCGGGAGTGCCACACAGGAGAGTAGCGTTCGGGTCCTGAAGCAAGCATTGAACGCGGCTACGAATCTGCAGTTGACAAACCCAACTCCCCTCGTCCGAATAGCGAAGCAACCCAACACTCGTGCCGCACCAAATCGCGCCGCCTTCGTCACGGAGCAAACAGAGCACATTGATCTCAGGCATCACAACTTCAAAATGTTCGCCATCGAAATAAGCCAGTCCTACTTCGGTGCCGCACCAGAGTTCTTTGCCGGTCGAGTATAGACAATTGATCGAGGTATTAAGAGGCAGTTCTCCTAATTCGACTGTTTGCCATGCGTCATCTAGATACTGCCACAGACCCCGATTCGTTCCGCACCAGAGACCACTCACATCTCGACAGAGGTACCGAACCTCCCGGCTTCCGAAAACCGGTTCGCTCCTCCACTCCTGACCGTCAAATATCTGCAGACCTTTTGAGGTGCCGCATATTGGAAAGTGCGGTCCGGAAGACCACTCCATGCTCAGAACGGAAAAGCTTCTCAAGCCAGTCTCTTGCACAGCTTGTGTATCTTCATCCATGCGCCACAAGCCTGTATCGGTGCCGCACCAGAGAACGGTACCATTCGAAAACAGGCACTGCAGATTGCGCATCGTTACCTGCCTCATTTGCGCTAGAGAGAAAACTTACTTTGCAATCAGTTTCCCCTTGCAAATTAAATGCAGAGGCGCACTCGCGGCATCTCCCTCAAACCACGCAGGTCCAATCAGCGTGTGTATGTATTCGCCGTCCCCAGTTACTTCGAACATGGCTTTCACCTGCCCCCGTATAACCGAATACCCCGGATCGAAGTAGACCTCGAAGTGTGAACCCTCGCCGTGGATGGCATAGAAGGACCCACTGCTATTTTCGACAAGGAAAACGTCTTCTCTTGACTCGTAGGCATCCATATCCATGGCCATGATGAGCATCGAAGGCCACTCGCGGCGCAGGCTTTCTTTGCGCTGTATGGAACTCGAAATTCGCAACGCCTGATTGTAATAGTTGATGCGTTCGCGAGTGTGCTGTGTTGACTCAACTCGTGGTCTGCTTATATCCTGAGGAGAGACCACCTCAACAATAGATGGCTTCTCTAGAGACCTTTGGACGAGTTCTGAAGGTGGTACTTCTAAGGTAGGATGAATCTGCGAAACTGAGGCTTCTTTACTGCGCCCCAGTTGTAGTTGTGCGACTAACTTTTCTAGCTTTGTAATCTTAATTTCTTGGTCGTCGAGCTTCTGTCGTGAATCGTAGTTCTGCCTCAATTGTCTCTCTAACTCCACCAGCAAGCTTTTTCTGTCGTCCAGCAAATTTTCTCGATCTTTCATCAGATTTTCCCGCAAGTCCAGCCAATTCTTAAGCATCTGAGTATAAGCGTCCTCGAGTTTGCGGATTCTCTCTTCAGAACGGTTGTCGGCATGCATGCTTATTTCCCTCCTACCCAGGCGTCGGTTTCCAGTTTAAGAAGTGCCTTAAGAGCAGTGATGAAGATCGGTTCGACGACGATTGCCGCCTCATCGATGCCCTTCTGGCTGTTGAGGTATTCTTGAACGCTGTCGCGCACTAGCTTCTCGACTCCATCGTTGTAGACGACTTTGCGGGCCAAGCTCTCGTGGGTGGCGGCGTAGGTGTTGTAAGCGTCAATGAAGGTGCGTAGGAACTTGAAAGTGGCAGGAGCTTTCAGCCCGGAAGCCAGTACCTCCGCCTTGAGATTCCACTTCCAGGTCTCAGCGTCATCTATAGGAGCGTCGGCGGCAACGCCAAGGGAGAAATTTTCGCCGGCCAGCTCGATCTTCGCTTCTTCTTCGCGCTTGAAGAGAATTTTGGAGGGGACAATCAAGCCGAAAGCTGCTTCTGCCTTCGGGAGCTTACTAATTGCCACTCCGAAGGCGGCGCCCGCTTCCAGACTTGTGGACGCCTCCAACACTTTCCGAAAAAGGCGGTGTTGGGCCGCCTCTTGGTCAAACTCTTGCCCCAGGCTGAGCCAACGAAACATCCGTGCTCCGTTGCCCCCAATGCAGACATATGGCAGTGTCTTGCTGGCCCAGCGCTTCTGCTCCACTAACCGCCGCACCAGCAGACCGGCATAGAAGACGAGTCCGGCCGTCCCGAGCGAGATGAGGTGGATGAAGCGATAGATTCGGTCTTGGCGGTTGGTAGTGTCAACTACCATCGGCAGGCGCTCGAAGATCTCCTCGCGCCCGGCGCGAAGCAATGAGTCGGCCTCGGCGTAGAAGTTGGTGCCCCGCTTGGCTTCAATTAGCCTCCGCTCCCAGTCGGGGTTGAAGATACCGAGTACAGACGGGTTGGCCTTCAGCAAGTCCATAAACAGGGTCTCACCGGCGAAACGGATGGAGCACTGTTGCTGAAGGGAGGTCTCCTCCCAGACTGAGATATCGGAAGTGCCGCCGCCGATGTCAATGCAGATGGTCTCGGTGAAGGGAATGCCTTGCTTCTGTTTAAAGAAGCGCGCCGCCGCTTCACTCTCCGTACGGAAGACCAGCTCGTCATCCCTGCAGGGCAGATCGCAGTTCCTGGCAATCGTGCGCCAGGTACTTTTCAAGAAGGCGTTCGCGCCGCGGGAGAAAACGCTCGGGTAGGAAACGTGCCAGCGGACAGTACGTGCGCCCCGTCCGGCGGCGGCGGCGGCGCACTGCAGGGCCAGCTGTTCGAGGAAGCCGGCCAGCAGTTGTTTGCCTTCCTCGTTATCGGACCACTTGAAACCGGAATGGACCCCCTCCTGGTTCAGTAGCTTGGCAAGGGTACCTGGTTTGAGGTATCGAATGTTGCCGCGGATATAGGGAGTCCGCTCGGTGCCTACCTCTGGCCGGAAGAGGGTTAAAAAGGGCGTCTCGGGTACAAAAGGAGGGAGAAAGTAGGTAGTGAGCCGGTCGAGGTCGTCGGCGGAGACTGGCGTCACCCGCAGAAACTGCCGGGGGATTTCCAAAGGCTCCGGCTCGTCGCTGCCACCGGACTGGTAGTAAACCTGGGTGGCGGATGTGCCGAAGTCGATGCCGAGCGACCAGGCCGCATCGCTGGTCTGCACAGTTGGGAAATCCTGGAGTAGTAGGAATCCGACCTCGACAGGAGCGCTGACGTCGGGGAACTGAGCTGTGCAGACGAGGGCCGTCGGTGGAGCGGTGGTGCGCGTCAACTGCCGCACGTCGCTCTCGGAGCGCTGGAAAACCTGTGGCCGGAACTCCGGGTCGTGGATGGCACCACAGTGGGGACGGGCGACGAAAATCTCCTGGGCGCGGCGCACGGCCGTGTCAAAGTAGGTATAGTACGTCTTCCAGGTCTGTGATCGAAAGTGCGGCCAGATCTCGATGATCGGCACCGTCGTACGGCAGTCGATTGCCTCCCTGGAGTAGAGATGCTTGATCGTCAGGCTGCGCGGCTTGTTATTTACCCCGACCAGGGTGAGGCGCATCTCGACCCGAATTGAGCCGTCCTTCTCCATAAATAACCTGATACGCTCCTGCAGATCGGCGGCGCTCAGGTAGTCGAGCAATTCACCCCTGATTGGCAAGATCGGCACAGCCGGGCGCCCATCAAAGAGCAAGTTCTTCTGGCCTTCTACTTCGCGGATGCCTTCAAAGCGATCGGCGACATTGTCGGGGGCGATCAAAAGTAGGCGCTCGCAGAAAAACAGCTCAGGCGTTCGCCAGGCAGCGCCCTGCAGTACCTCGCGGCCGATTTGTCCAGGTTTATCAGGATCAAGAGCACGAAAATCGATGCCGGCCAGGGTAGTGCGACCATAGACCGGCACCTCAGCCGGGTTCACAGCCCACTTCTGAGCAAGCTCCGTTTCGAGGACGAGAAGGCTGCGGACAGGTTGAAATCCGGCGCTTGGTACGAGGGCGACCGCCGATTGCTGCAAGCCAATCTCGCGGGTGCGCAATGGGCGATCGAGCAGCCGATAGAGACCGACGCTCAAGCCGAGTTCGCGCTCGCTCACCTGGGAATCGACCGGCTCGCCCAGGCTCTTGCAAAACTCGCTTAGCAGGCGAGTCAACGAGTTGAGCAGCGATCGGGGTCGGCCTTTGATCGGCCCAAGGGACTCGATCAGCTCTTCTGAGAGTTTTTTCAGCCAGAAAGACACAGCACCGCGCTCAGCGGTGCTCAAGAAGTCGCAAGGATCGGCGAGGGCGCCTCCTTTCTGCCAGCTCACCCGTTCGTCGAGGCGGCCCTGGGTGCTCACCGCCGTGCAGACCAGGGTGGTCGGTGAAGCCATGCCGATCGGTCGGTCGTCGTAGTAGAAGACGTTCACCTTTTCCCACGGGGTGTCCTCGGAAAGTGCCTCAGTCGGGCAAAGCAAAGCGGCGGCACGCACGAAGGCGGGGTTGGTGCGATTGGGGTTGGTGGGCAGTTCGAGCGAGCGCACCTCCAGACTCAAAGAGCGCGTCTCCCAAAGGGCAACCAGTGCAAGCATCCCCCGCCACTCAGCGAGCACCTGTCCGTGCAGCTTGTGCCGAGTGTCGTAGAGGGCACGGGTAAATAGCAGGGGCCTGGCCCAGAGGTCGGGGATCGAGTCGATGGTGCGCTCACCCTCGGGCAAGTCGGGCACCTTCAAGCTGGTGCCGATGTTGGCGAGCACTACTCCAGACGAACCTGTCCAGAAGCCGCTTCGTTGCGGGTCGAGTTTGCTGGTTTCCGGGTCGATGTCCGGCAACTGCGGAATGTAATCCTGTCCATGGGGCGCTTGGGTCATGGTTGTCTCCGGTGGCTAAATCGCTCGGCACTCGCGGTAAAGGCTGCCCGCGAAGCGGCCAAAGTCGGAATTTCCACTCAGGTCGCGGGGATTCTGGCGATCCATGGCGCTGGACAGTTCCTCGAAAGTGCGGCTCAATCGGCGATCGGCAATCGGGTAGAGCCGCTGGAAGCCAGTAGAGGCACCCGACGGGAAGGTCACGGCATTTTGAGCGACAGCGTAAGTACTGGTATCGAAATAGCCGACCGTCAATCCGTCGTTGGTCCTGTGTAGGGCATCGAGCCAGTTCAGGAAGCGCGTGCAGTAGTCAGCCAGATGTTCGAGGGGCTCGCCGTAGTTGTTTTTCGCCTGACCGCGCTCAAAGATGTTGATAAACCATGAGGTATTTTTACTCAGAAAGCCCGGCGTCTTCAGTTGCTCCCGCAGGCGCGGATAGAAGTAGCCCAGGTATGCGTAGGCGAACCGGGCCAGGTTCGCAAAGTGGTCCCGTAGGGCGAAACCGTCAGGAAGGCTGTCCCAGGTGAGCAGGCTGGTATTGGCGCGGGCGGTCAAGAACGTGCGTGGTTGGGAGGCAGACTGCAGGCCAAAGAAGTGGAGTGCCGCGGTTGCCGCGTACAGTTCTACGTAGTGTGCGGGGTTGCGCTGAGAGGTAGAGCCGAGGCTGTTGTTGCCCAACGGTGAAGGGACGTTGCTGCCAAGCACGTAGACGGCATCATAAATCGAGCGTTCGTCCGCATCGAGCTTGTCCTGATAGTAGCCGAGGGCCGCCTGGGCTCGCAGCACGAATTCCTCAGATCGTGCCTGCAACTGGCTGCGGTCGTCGGCTGGCGGAAACGAGAAGTATGGCAGCAGCAGGGTGCCTCCGATCGTGAACTGTTCGCGGCGGTCTTGCAGATGGTCGGTGAGCAAACGGGCTAGGGTCGGCAGCCCGGATGCGCCCGTGCCGCCGAAGATCGAGCCGAACAGAAATACCTTCGCCTGCGGGTCGTTGCGCATGGTGTTACATAATTCTTTCCAAGGGTGCTCAGAAATGAGGTCGGCCGAGTCGGCGAGCACAGCGGCTCCAATTGAGGGATGGCCGAGAAATCCCTTATCCAGAGTAGCGGTCTTCTCCTGCTCACTGTAGAGCACATCCATCAGCCCAGCGGCTACGGGGTGGCGACGGCTAAGGAACTCGTACTGGAAAAGATCCCGAAAGACTGGTCTCGGCTCGTCGGCGAAGGGCGTCCAAACCCGCGGGTCGGTGGGTTTAAGAAGGGATTTTAGCAGCGCCTGCTCCCCCAGCACTGCTGACCGGGCTGCCACGTAAGCATCGAGGGTCTGCACCGTGCGGGCTAGATTGCCGTTGGCCGTATCTGGATCAACCAGCAATATCGACACGGGCTGCTTGACTGGGAGCGCAGCCAAGGTATGAATCAGGGCCTCGGTACACTTGGCGCCGCTGCCGCCGATACCAATGATGTAATAACCCACAGAGCAGAGCCTCCTAGCGACGCAGCAACTTCGCGCCTGGGGGCACGAACATGACCGTGGGCGGTGAGAAGCCAATACTCGACGCACCGAACACGGCAAGAAAGTCGAACACATAGACAGCGTACGCTACCCAGCTACCTTCGGCCGGGGCAAGCAAAAAAGCAGCGGGCAGTACTGTCGCTACACCGGCGACAATGGCCAGGAGCCACCAGGTGAATTGCACACCCGATGTGACAACTTTCCAGTAAAATTCGCCCAAAATTTGCCAGAGCACGGCGAGCACACTACAGCAAGCCACGCCCACCAGGCCCCAAAAGCGAAAGTTATCAATCCACTCAGCCAGGGTCCGCCGACCGGTTGGTCGTACCCAGTCGAAGTTCTCGATCGCTACTGGCCAAGCAAGGGTGAGCAAGAGGAGGGCAAGGAGTGTTAGAGCAAAGGTGATGATCAGACCAGTATACTTTCCCATAAAGCACCCAGTGGCGGTCAGGCCACTCACTCGTGATGGCTAGTCTGTGGCGACCAGACCAGTATACTTTCCCACGAGGTACTCACTTCTGGACGTAGAACTGCATGACGACCGCTTGATTCCGGTCAGTAGCGAGGGCGGTTGCCTCCAGGCCCCGGAGGAACTGTCTGAGGCGCAGGGTGCGCAATGGCTGAGTGACTGCGTCGTCGGTGTTCCATGCGTCCCACCAGTCTGGGTCGTTGCGCAGAGTAGGCACGTATTCAAGAACGTACAAATAATTTCCGGGTTCCCTCAGCCCATCCACATCAAGACTGACCGCGAAGCCAAGTCCCTCTGTATTCCCAGGTGCGCAGGCTTCCGGGTCGGATTGGACGGCGACCGGCCGCGGCAGGCTGAGAAGACGGCTGCGGCCTTCAGCATCCACTAACCGCACACTGCTCTGCCAGTTGCCCCCAGCGTTGAAGGGAACAACGTAAGGGCGATAGCGCCCCGCTGCGCAGACCTTGAAGCCGACAGACTGCGTAGCCTCCCTCAGGCGGAACCAGTATGTCGGCTCGCCGCTCAAGAATCCCATGCTCTTGAGACCGCCCCCCCGCTCGGAGAGCAGCGGATTGCCGGCGAAAAAGTCGGGGCGGCTCTCGAAGGGCTGGCCAGTGAAGATCACGAACCGGCCGTCCCGGCCGAGTGCGGTACTACCTTTCTTCAGGGCGTCGAAGTAGTGGGCGACGTTTGCATAAGTGCCTACTACCAAGGCGTAGACTGGTCGACTGCCGCGCACATCGCTGGTCGACCCACGGCTATCAAGGTCATAGACCCTACCCAGAAAAGCGCTCTTGATGCCGACGACGCCAACGGCAAGGCCCTTTGCGAAGTAGCGCGTCTTCAAACGTCTGGTGAGGCCAGTCACATCAGTGTCTTTCTGGAACAGATCAGTAATGACTACCGTTAGCCGATTTGCTGCTGGTGGAGCAAATCGGTCGTTAAGCACCGTCTCGACTTGGGTGTAGCCGCCGACATCGCGGTAGAAATCGGCGGAACTGGCAGCGACGTGTAGGCGTCGCTCCACCGGCACAGGTGCCTGGTTACCGAACTTGTACGTCCTGTCACTGAATTGGTTGAATTGGGTGACCGCATCTTGCAGGGTGCGAAGCATCTCCTGATAAGCGCTCGTACCTGCGCCCGGCAGTACATAACCGCGCATGGAATCGGTGGCATCCACGAAAAAGGTAAAGCTCACCGCCTCGGAGATGCGCTCAGAAGAGCGCTCCTTACGACAAAGCGGGGCGGCCGAGGCGGCGATATCGCAGACGGAGGGGGGTGGAGCCTTACCTGTGCAGGCTGTCAGCAGGAAACAGCCGATGGCAATGATAATAGAGCGCTTCACAAAGCAAGAAACGCAATTGTTCGCATCAACTATACTCTGTTCTCCTGGGACTAGTACTGGCTGCGCAGGGCAAAAATTACCGCGAAGCGATCGACCGAGGTGCGGCAGCCGCTTTACGGGTCTTGGGGCCGGCTACCTTGCGCAAAGTGTTGGGCTTTGCCTGGTGGTCAGCCCTGGCGACCTTTCCCTGTGCAGGCGTCTGGGCCGTACTCAGCTTGCCGGCTGTGAAAGCACCGCTCAGCGCAACGAGCAGTGCCGCTAAGACCGCACCACCCTTCCAGGTCAGCGCCGGAAATCTGGACTTGTTTCTGGTCGATTCTGC
>JACMIX010000048.1 GCA_014380935.1 Gloeobacterales cyanobacterium ES-bin-141
GCCCGCTCCCAGAGGCGTATCCGACTTGCCGCGATTACCAATCCCCTGCTCGAATGGACACTCAGTCCATCGACGCGGGCGATGCTCGAATTTGTGCGCGCCCACAAGGCCGATGTGAGCTGGCGCTTTCTCAGGCAGCGACTTCCCCATGCCCAGCACAGCCTCACGGAGTTACTCAATCGGGGACTGGTCGAGAGCTACCTGGCGGACCCCGATCCTCCCCGTCCTCTCGTCCGTCAGGTCGTGGTACTTGTCGAGCTTGAGAGCGAGGGGCTTACTACTCGCCAGTATGAAGTCCTCCAATCCCTGGGCCGCCTGGGTGGTGAGATGGCCGTCGAGCGCTTTCTCACCGAAGCACGTACAACTCGCACCTTGATTGCAACCCTGCAAAAGCTGGGCCGGGTAATCGTCTGTGAACGTCAGATCCTGCGTAGCTCTGATGCCGAGGCCGTCTGCCGCGACACTCCCAAGACCCTGACTCCCGAGCAACAAGTAGCCCTCGATCAGCTGCGTGCGGCCCCCGCCGGGCCGGTTCTGCTCCACGGCATTACCGGCTCGGGAAAAACAGAAGTCTACTTGCAGGCGATTGCACCGGTACTTGCCCGTGGACAATCCGCCCTCGTCCTGGTACCCGAAATTGGTCTGACGCCTCAACTTACCGACCGCTTCCGGGCACGCTTCGGCCCGCAAGTACGGGTCTATCACTCGGCCCTCTCGGACGGTGAGCGTTACGATAGCTGGCGGCAGATGCTCACGGGTGAACCTCAAGTCGTCATCGGTACCCGCTCGGCCGTCTTTGCACCCCTGCCACACCTGGGGCTGATCGTGCTTGACGAAGAGCACGACGGCTCCTACAAGCAGGACCGCCCCGCCCCCTGCTACCACGCCCGAACCGTTGCCACCTGGCGTGCCCGGGCCCACCAATGCCCGCTCATCCTGGGTTCTGCAACACCCGACCTCGAGACCTACAGGCAGGCCACCCGAGGCGACATCCTCCACCTGAAGCTGACCGAACGGGTCGCGGGCCGTCCCCTACCAGTCGTAGATGTCGTGGACCTGCGCGAAGAGTTGCGGCAGGGCAACCTGACCCCCTTCAGTCGCACCCTGCAGCGGGCGATTGGCACGATGCTCGATCACAAGCACCAGGGGATCCTCTTCATCAACCGGCGCGGCTACAGTACGTTCGTACTCTGCCGCAACTGCGGCGAGAGCCTGCGTTGTCCCCACTGCACCGTCTCGCTCACCTATCACCGGCTTGCGACCGGCGAGCATTTGCGCTGCCACTACTGCAACCACGGTTGTGCCCAGCCGCGGTGCTGCCCCCATTGCCGCTCACCGCACCTGCGCTATTTCGGCTCGGGCACCCAGCGCATTACTGCCGAACTGGGCGAGCTTTTTCCACACCTGCGCATCCTGCGTTTCGACCGCGATACCACCAGCCGCAAAGGTTCCCACCGCCAGATCCTCGAGCAGTTTGCCAACGGTGAAGCCGATGTCCTGGTCGGCACCCAGATGCTCACCAAGGGCATCGATCTGCCACACGTTACCCTGGTCGGTATTCTGGCCGCAGACGGCTTGCTGAACTTGCCGGATTTTCGCTCGGGAGAACGCGCTTTTCAGTTGCTGACCCAGGTAGCAGGCCGAGCCGGACGGGCCGAGCAGCCGGGCCGGGTCATTTTGCAGACCTACGCTCCCGAGCACCCGATTGTCGAGGCGGCAAGTCGCCATCATTATCTCGATTTCACCCTGGCCGAACTCGAACAGCGTCAGATCTTCGGTCTGCCGCCCTTCAATCAACTCATCGCCCTGCACCTGAGCGGCCAGGATGAGACCCGAGTGATCAGTACTGCCGAGGCCCTGGCCGCGTCTATCGACGCCTGCTCAGACTTTACAGGTCAGTTGCTCGGTCCGGCACCTTGCGCCGTCGTGCGGGTTGCCAACCGCTACCGCTGGCAGCTACTCGTCAAAAACCGCTACGCCGAACGAGGGCGCAATCAGTTGCGCCAGACCCTGAGTGGTTTTGCCTGCCCACCTCAGGTCAGCCTTGCCATCGATATCGACCCATTACGCCTGTTGTAAAACGGCATACGACGGGGTATCTGAGGCTACGAGATTTTGTGCTTAACTAGTAACGGTCCTCAGCACTGGCCTATGATCTCCAGTAACGATTTCCGGTCGGGTACGACTATCGAGCTTGATGGGCAGGTCTGGCGTGTCATCGAGTTTTTGCACGTCAAACCGGGCAAAGGTGCTGCCTTTGTACGCACCAAGCTCAAGAACGTCATCAGCGGCAACGTCAACGAGCGGACCTTCCGGGCCGGAGAAACACTTGCCCAGGCAGTCATCGACAAACGTGAGATGCAGTTCGTGTATCCACAGGGAGACAACGAATTCGTCTTCATGGACATGGAGTCTTACGAGCAAGAAGCCATTACCCGTGAAGCCGTCGGAGACGGCTCCAAATACCTCAAAGAGGGCATGACGCTCTCGATCCTCAAGTGGAACGACCGCATCATCGGGGTAGAGCTTCCCAATACCGTGGTGCTTGAAATTGTCGAGACCGACCCGGGCGTCAAGGGTGATACGGCTCAAGGCGGCGTCAAGCCGGCCAGGGTTGAGACGGGGGCTGTCGTGAACGTACCTTTGTTTATTACCGTGGGGGAGAAAATCAAAATTGATACCCGCGATGATTCTTACCTGGGCCGTGAATCTTCCTGAGAAACAAGTGTGAACATCGATCTGGCCGAGATCCGCGAACTCATTACCATCCTGAACCAGACGGATGTTACCGAACTGACGATCGAGGCGGAGGGCTTCCGCCTTTCAATCCGCAAAGAGAGCGGCAAACCGGTGGCACTGACAACGACAACCGTTCTTGCTACACCACCCGAGCCCCCCGCCGAACCGTCGCCCCCTCCGGCACCTCCTGTTGTACCCCGCAATACAGTCGATGTCGTGGCTCCGATGGTGGGGACTTTTTATCTCGCGCCCGCACCCAATACTCCAAACTTTGTCGAGCCCGGTGATACGGTTCGGGTCGGTCAATCCGTCTGTATCATCGAAGCCATGAAGCTCATGAATGTGATCGAAAGCGAGGTTGGGGGCAAGGTCGTCGAGATCCTGGTGCAAAACGCTGAGCCGGTCGAGTTTGGTCAGGTGCTAATGCGTCTTGAGCCCCAGTAGCGTCAGACGAGGCTTGCAGCACTGCTATTTACTTTCGGCAGGTGCTGACTTCTACCCACGGACTTCGGGCTGACTGAGAACATAGGTATCACCGCTTTGAGTGCAGGTGAGGTTGCCGGCTGCCATTAACGCTTCGAGAGCTTCTGCAAAAGGAAGGTCGTCAATCTTGAGCGAGACCGTGCCGCTAATTGATTGCGCGGCCACGATGCGGACACCACTGACCTGGGCCAACAGTGAGAGGGCCTCCCTGATATCTGTTTCATGCACGGCCAGACTGACTCGCCCGCGCGCGGCAGGTGAGACCGCCTGCAAGGGGTCGAGTAGGGAGTGACAACACTCGGCGTACAACTCCAGACACAAAGGTTGCATGCGCAGTAACATCTGTCTGCATAGAGCCTCGGTTTGCACTCCGTCCATGGCGCTCCACCGCTCAAGCTTGCAATCAGCCCAATCTTCGAGTTCACTGCGCAGTCTCGACGCATCGAGCCGCCTTGTCATGTAATTCGTCAATAGGGGGGCAAACAGTGGTTCGTCCGGACAGCGTTCTGTGAACCAGACCTGCAGCTCGGCAAGCTTGAGGTCTGTTTGTGTGAGTGAAGTAGTGTACAGGCGTGTCCTTTGGATCAATTCACCAACTATTTGGGCTGCCAGGGTATACAGCTGTACCTTGATTTTGAAGTCGTAGACAGCCGCGAGAGCACGCACAGCCGCTTCCCAATCGAGTCTGCGCCGGTCGGGCAACCCCCAAACGCGCTCTCCATCCGGCACGCTCAACTTGTAGTAGGCTCTCCAGGCCGACCCCTCACACCGCAGACAATCTTGCCGTCGGGACTCGTAATCGGCACGGATTTGCTCAAGAGCCTCATCTAGAAGTGCCAGCCACTGCAACAGTGGCCGCGATCCCGAATATCGCCACCGGGTAAAATGGTCCTCTAGCTGGTCTAGAAGTTTTGAGCGCAGGGCCAGGAAATTTACCTGCAACTGCGCGAGGCAACCGCCTGCTGAGGAATCAGAAGATGTATCGGATGGGAGCGCAAACCAGGCGGCAAGCTCCGTGGCTTGCTGCTCGAGCCACTCCGGTAACCGGGCAGAACTGAGCTTCAACTTGTTCTGCCGCTCGCGGATAGCCTGGATCCGTACAACAAGTTCAAATGTGAAAACCGTATCCGTGGTCGTCGCATCGAGGCCCGACAGAAGCGATCCGCTCTCAATGTCGGTCAGACCAATTGCACTGATGATGGCATCCACGGAATCCTCCACGGTGGGCAAGTCACGCCATTGCCCAACGAGCATCGCCGACAGCCAGGCTGTCTGCTCCGGCAGCGCGAAGACCGGCAGAGGAACATCCACCAGTTGCAATTGTGCCAATTGGGGGTAACTTGCACCCGCATCATTGAGAAGGCGACGGATGAGCGCGACGCTTTCTTCCTGCACACCTAGGCTGATCAGTATAATTCTGCCCGGATGCCCCTCGGCAAATAGCAGTTTTCCCGGTTCCATATCTACCCCCAGTACATGAGCATTAGACTTGCTTTTACAAAGTACTTATAGATCTCGTCAAGAAGGTTAGCTGGTATCAAGGACACCGTAAAACCACGGGTTCAACAAGGTATACTACAGTCCTTCGTGAAGCCTGAAGCAGAAGCGCAAGGCGATTCCTGATTAAATCATTGCAAACACCTTCTAAAACGACATCGTATGGATCCTGTTCAAGCTTCAGCCTGCCGCAAATGTGGTTATGATGCCAATCTTGCCGATGCGACCAGATGCCAGGTGTGTTTTGCGCCTCTCAACGTCGGAACCGAGCGACCACGCAACCGCATTATCTGGTTCATGGCCTTGCTGGGTGGATTGGGAGTCATAGTCATCGGGGGATGGTTCCTGCTCACCTCGCTGCTTCCCGGACCTCAGAGTCAACAGCTTGTACGCCTCAATGTCAGTGCTGATAGCTGGGCTGGCTATTTTTTGCTGCGGCAGGGGCAGGAACCTGACAGTATTTTCGGCAAACTCCTGAATCAGCAGGGGATTGTCCTGAGTTACCAGGACGAGCCGGATCAGAGCAGTCGGGCTCGCAAGTTACGCGAAGGCACCTATCAGATGGCGATGACGAGCGCGGATCAGGTATTGCTACAGCCCTTCGGTGGTCATGTCGTGTCGATGGTGGATGTATCCGACGGTGGTGATGCCGTGGTGCTACGCAAGGATCTGCGCTCGATCGACGACATCAAACCGGGCATGAAAGTTGCTTACGCGCGTGCCACCCCATCGGAAACTTTGCTCAAAACCCTGGCCCTGCGGTTCGCCGCAGTAGACCTCAAACGTCTTGAGCCCGTGACGGTGGAGGTGGCAGACCAGGCCTGGGCGCTACTCCAGGAGGGCAAAGTTGACGTGGCGGTTGTCTGGCAGCCCTTTACGGGTCTGGCCCGCAAGGCAGGATACACAGTCGCCCTCACCAGTGCGGATGCCAAGAACGTCATACTCGACGTGCTACTCGCCTCGGACAAGGCAGACCCCCTGGTGGTCCGCAAGTTCGTCGCCGCATACTGCCAGGCGCTCGATTACTACCTGGCCCAGCCAGACAAACTACGCGCCGCCATCGGTGCCGACAGTCGCATCGATGGCGAAGCCCTGGCGGACCTCTCCAACGGAATCCAATTTGTGTCCTGTACCAAAGCGGACCGCACCTGGTTCAGCGATGGCTTCTTCGCCCGCCGGCAAGCGGTTATAGGCGAGATCGTCGGTGCCAGGGCGGCTCGGAACCTGGTTGACAGCAACGCGTTGCTCGCCTACACCAGAGAGGACGAGCGCCGTCGCCGGGCCGTTGCGGCTCTCGACCCGACCCTGGTTGCGCCCGCGACTACCGTTCGCCCCTCAGCTCAGTTTGTTGCGCTCAGGCCCCAAGAAGCCCTCAAGCGTCCAGTAGTCGGGGCGCTGCGCGTTGATCCCATCAACTTCGCCACCAACTCGTCTTCGCTGACTCAGCAGGGCGTCCGAACCCTGGAACGTCTCAAGACCACGCTTGGAGATTTTCCAGATCTGCGCGTGCTCGTCATTGGTCACACCTCGCGTACCGGCGATTCAACCACCAACCAGAAACTTTCTCAAGCTCGGTCAGCCGCGGTTGTCAATTTCTTCGTGAGTAGGGGCTATGCGCCGGGCAGATTCGTCGCGCTTGGCTACGGAGCAGACCAGCCTCTCAAGGGTAGCAATCCGGCCTCCCCAATCAATCAGCGTACAGAATTCAAGCTTTTCCGGTGACAGGCCAGCAGCCAGCGGGCAAACTGTTTAGCGCTCTTCTTCTAGCATGGGCATGAAGTCTGGCGACTCAAAGTTCTCGGGGCTGGACTGAAATCGGGTGATCTCCTGCTCGAGCCGGTAAATCTGGCCGGAGTCGAGCTCCTGACCGTAACGCAGAGCGGTAATAAAGCCGTCGCGGAATAACTGTAGCTCCTGGCTGCGGTAACCGCGCCGCCATAGCTCGGAGAGGGTATCTGAGAGACGCTGATAATAGCGAATGGTCTTTGGATCTTGGAGCATGGCTTTTAGTCGGGCATGGGGATAATACGACTGTGGCACCTCGCAAGGAGCATGGCAAGACCATATAGGAGGGGGGTTCACGCATCAAGTCCCGGAGTTGAGCTCGATTGCCCGCTCAAGACGAGCAAGAACCTTTCCGCGCCGGTGCAATAAAATCAGCGACTGGATCAAGTCCGGCCCGTGGGTCTCACCGGTCAGCGCACAGCGCAGGGGCTTCATCAGAGCACCCTTTTTGAGCCCCAACCCTTTGGCGACCATGGGCAAGAGTTGCGGCAGACGTTCAGCAGCGTCGCGGCGCAGGTCCGTGAGCAAGTTCCCCAACCGCGTCAGGTGTTCGGGGGGAGACTCTTTGGCGAGGGCGTCCCGAGGGGCGAGTTGCTCGGTGAATAGAGGCGTATACAGGTCAGTTGGGTCGCCTTGCCAGATGAATTGCTCCCACTGCCCCAGGAACTGATCATTAAGCTCCCGGTCCACCTCTTGAAGCGCGCCGGTAAAGCTCTTGAGGATTTCCATGGTTGCTGGTTGGCGCAGAATAGCCAGTGCATCGGGTTTGAAGCCAATCTCCTCGGCAAAGAAATAATGCGTGACCCCACCCACCTCGTTTAAGCGGTGCAAACCCTCACCGACCAGGGCCGTGAGTGCCTCAAGCCAGGGTCGGTCCAGGGGAGTAATCGTGTAGCCTGCCGAGAGCCAGAAAGGTAGTAACCGGTCGATCAATTCGCCCGTGTCCATGGCACGCAGGTACTGACCGTTCAGCCAAGTCAGCTTGTCCCAATCAAAGCGGGCCGGGGAACGGCTTACCCGTTCAAGGTCAAAGTGACGTGCGGCTTCATCGAGACTAAAAATTTCTTCGGTCTCGGGCGGTGTCCAGCTCATCAAAGCCAGGTAGTTGGCCATCGCCTCGGGCAGGTAACCCATGCGCTCGAAGTCGGATACCGAGGTTGCACCCTCGCGCTTGGAGAGCTTGCGGCCCTGGGGGCTGAAAATGAGCGGCACATGCCCAAAGACGGGCGGCTCGACCCCGAGTGCCCTGTAGAGCAAGATTTGCTTGGGGGTATTCCCGATGTGATCCTCACCCCGGATGACATGGCTAATCTCCATGTCCAGGTCATCCACGACCACGGCCAGGTTATACAAAGGTTGGCCGTCGGCACGGGCAATGACCATGTCACCACCGAGGTCAGCTGTGTTCCAGACGAGTTCGCCGCGGACAAGGTCATGCCAGCGAACTTCCCGAGGCTCCTCGATGCAAAATCGGATCACGGGCTGGCGTCCTTCAAGCACGTATGTCGCGCGCGCGGCATCACTCAGGTCGCGGTGGCGGTTGTCGTAGCGGGGAGCAAGGCCTCGGGCGCGTTGTTGGTCGCGCAGGGCTTCAAGCTCGCTTTCAGAGGTGTAGCAGTGGTAGGCAGAGCCCGTATCGAGTAGTTGCCGAACGACCTGGGCATAGCGCGCGAAGCGCTCCGACTGATAAACCGGTCCCTCGTCAAAATCAATTCCCAGCCAGGCGAGGCCCTGCAAGATGCTACGCGTGTAGCGGGCCTGGGAACGTTCGCGGTCAGTATCTTCGACCCGCAAAATAAGCTTTCCACCCTGGTGGCGGGCAAACAAGTAGTTGAAAATCGCGGTGCGGGCAGTACCAATATGCAGGTTGCCAGTAGGACTTGGGGCAATACGGACGCGGACGCTCACAGAAACCCTGGTTTGACTCCACCTGCCATCTTATCGCTCGCGACCATGGCAGGCTGCCTTGTGCTGCCTCTAACCGTTTCTAAAGCGATTGTGAAGAATTGCTCTAGCATGAACAATTGTGATCTTGGTAACAGCACACTACCCCTGGAGTGAGTGAGCATTTGTACTGGTTCTCCTTATACTCTGAACACTCCCCTTCGGGGAGTTTTTTTTTGAGTACTCGTCTGCCTCATTCGCTCAAGGACGGCCAGAGGTCGAGAGACCGCAACCACTGCTCAAGGGCCTGCAGCAGTGGAATGAATCCCCAACCGTGCTGGGCTGAGACGAAGATGGCCAGGGGATATTCTTGCTCGGCGAATCTCCTGACTTCCGGGTCGGCCTGGTCCACCTTGTTGAAGACCAGCAACTGGGGACCAGTCGCGACAGGTAGGCTCTCCAGAATGCGTTGGACGGCCTGGATATGGTTCATCCAGGCTGGATTGGAAAGATCCACCACGTGCAGCAGGGCATCCGCCTCGGTAACCTCTTCGAGGGTGGCTCGAAAGGCGTTGAGTAGTTGGGGCGGCAGGTCGTGGACGAACCCGACCGTATCGGTGAGCAGAACCTGCCCACCCGTGGGCAAAAACAACCGGCGGGTGGTGGGATCGAGGGTGGCAAACAACTGATCCGCGACCAGCACCTCGGCATTGGTGAGCGCGTTGAGCAAAGTTGACTTGCCGGCGTTGGTGTAACCCACCAGGGCAAAAACGGGTATTTCCCGGTGTGTCCGGCGCTGGCGGAGACGGGCACGGTGGGCCTGCAGTTCGTCTACCTGGTTCTGCAATCTGGAGATGCGCTGGCGAATAATGCGCCGGTCGGTCTCAAGCTTGGTCTCACCGGGTCCCCGAGTGCCGATACCACCACCCAACCGGGAGAGAGACTGTCCTTTGCCGCTCAGGCGGGGCATCAGATATTGTAATTGGGCCAGCTCCACCTGCAATTTGCCCTCGTGCGACCTGGCACGCCGCGCAAAGATATCGAGGATAAGCTCAGTCCGGTCAACTACCCGGATACCCAGGGACTGCTCCAGGTTACGCGCCTGACTGGGAGTCAAATCGCGTCCAAAGACAGCCAGGTTTGCACCGAGTTCCTGGGCTGTAAGGGCAACCTCCTCGACCTTGCCATGACCAATGAGCGTCGAGGGATCAGGCCGGTCGCGGCGCTGCCAGAAAATCTTGAGGACCTCCCCCCCGGCACTGGTAATCAGCTGGGCCAACTCCGTCAGCTCATCGGCAATCGCCATTTGCGGGGTGCGATTGGGAAAGAAATCAACCAGCAAGACCCGCTCGCGGTCACTCTCGACCACACGGGCCGTGGCTCCGCTGCGAAATTCGTCCTCGAGGTCACGCAAGAAGACTTCAAAGTCCTGCTCAACCAGCTGATTCAGGCGTAGGGGAGTGGTGATTACCCAACGGGCAAGCGGGTCCGGGACCAGGTTGGCAATAAAGACATTTTTGACGAAGCCACTCGGGGCACCACCCTGTCTATGATGGCCATTCACCGAGACGTTGAGGATAACCAGCGCATCAAGGCGCTGGAGGGCGAGGGCGGTCAGGTCGGAACGGGTGGGACCGGTGCCGTTGATCTGCGTTGCAGCGCAGCGCAGGCCACTCAATCGCTCTTCACCCTGACGGGGTAACTCATTAGGTCCGAACTGGGTCTCCTTGGGAGTCCCCACCCCTACCCGGATAATCTGGCCGCGGCGGTCGGCATAGACACAGAGGGGAGTTTCCAGTTCTGCACTCAAAGCGGCCAGGCGCTCGGCAAACTCGATACCCAAAAAGCGGTCCAGGGGAAAGGGCCGCCGGTACAGACGACTGAGCTGTCTGAGTTGAGCCGGTTTGAGCCCTTTTAACGAACCGTATATTTTGTCTA
>JACMIX010000377.1 GCA_014380935.1 Gloeobacterales cyanobacterium ES-bin-141
GTCGGCAAAAAGCAGCCGGACCGTGCGCGCGATCAACAGCAGATCGAACGGAATCGACCACGCTTTTTGATAAGCCAGGTCCAGTTCGACGACGCGGTCGAAGTCGCCGATGCTCGATCGCCCCGAGACCTGCCAGAGGCCGGTGATGCCGGGTTTGACGGCGAGGCGTCGCCAGTGGTGTGCCTCGTAGAGGGCGACTTCCCCAGGGAGGGGCGGCCGTGTGCCGACCAGGCTCATCTCGCCTGTGAGCACGTTCCAGAATTGGGGAAATTCATCGAGGCTGGTGCGGCGCAGGAAGGCACCGACGCGGGTGATGCGCGGATCGCATTTGTTCTTGAAAAAGCGCGGATCGGACTGCTCATTGGCGACTAGAGGCTGCAGGGCCTCAGCGTCCGCGCACATCGATCGAAACTTGTACATCCAGAAGAGGTGACCGCCCAGGCCAACGCGTCGGTGTCGATACAAGATCGGCCCCGGCGAATCGAGACGAATGGCCAGGGCAATCAGCGGATAGAGAGCGGCAACGATCACCAGACCGAGGCTGGCGCCGACGAGGTCGATTGAGCGCTTGGCAAGCGAGCGACGAGAAACATGCAGGTCTATTTCCGGTGGCCAGGGCAGGGGGACCGACAGCACATCCGGTTTATCCGTCGAGGAAGGTAAGCGCGATTGTCGTTTATGCATGGGACTTGCCGTTTCTTAAGAGTGGGAAGAGAGGCTCAAACCCAGACAGGGGCCAACGTTGACGCTCTTCAAGGTGAAGCGTCACTCTATCGTCGGCCCGTAAAAGCGAGAGATTGCCCGAGGGCCGGTGTGCCCTGTTCAGGACTTCTGAATACCCTTGCTCATGCGCGATGTAAATTCCCCCACAGTCGGGTTGCGATTGGCGTCGATCGCCCCGATCGCCCGTTCCCAGAACGTCGCTTCCGGCTGGGTTACCCGCAACTGCCCGTGAGCAGTGCGTTTGACCGACATCCAGATGCGGCCGTCTGTCGGGCAATAGAACTCCTCAAGCCAGTGATTCAGGTCGCAATAGCCCTGGCTTCCCTGCCAGCAATAGCGCGTATGGCGTCCCTGGTCTCTTTCACTCGGTCCCTTTTCGCTCAGGTAGTAGCGCTGTCCACTGAGACGGCTGATCAGTCCCAGGCACAGGGGACACGAGAAATCCTGAGCGTAATTCTTTCGATAACGACTTCGGCGTCTGGGCATGAAATTTTTACTCCGTAGTCCCTTCAGCACACTCAAAGGCGCTCGCTGTTTGGGACTCAGACCTATCAGGTCCATGGGTGGTCAATATTGATGAATGGCAACACATCGCCATAGTAGTCACCCTCCAGTGCCGCACCTGATTGCTTGGGCACGGTCAAATGGAGAGTATTTTGAGCAACCTTGCCAGTCTTGTATTCAACTGGCCAGGCGCTGTATGGGACACAGGGTAAAGCCAGCACCAACACATGAAAAACGTAAGTACCAACGCACACGAGGTGAGCTCAGGCTGGGACTGTCGCCACGTAGGAGGTAGAGGCTAACAGGAAAAGCACATTGGTCCATGCGGTATCGTGCTGAGTCGCTTTACCAGGTCAAAAAGGTTCACTTTGGAACACAACCCCTGGATATGAGTTCTCTGAACTTGTACTAGCAGACGGCCTCGCCAGAATGTGACCCAAATCTAGAAAACAATGGGCAACAAGGCTTAGGACTGACTCTCACGAAGGCGAGCGCTTACATTGGCGCATCTACTCCGCTGTTGCTCGCTTAATCAAGGCTGTGCGGGGGAGAAACCAGGTGCGGTAGCTGGTTACTCATAAGATATGTTCAATCTTTCCGAAATATGCGGCCCTGTCAAGAATGATCGAATGAATATTTGTATCCTACAATTTCGCTATTCATTTGAGCGGTGAGTAGTATGAAGGCGCCGTTCGCCGAGGTGTTCATGTCCCGACGCCTGCTGATCGAAATCGCCGAGGATCCCGGAAAGCTCAAGGACCTCATGCGTAGAGAACCCAATCCCAATCTGCGCGACCGCCTCCATGTCCTCTACCTGCTCAGCAGCGGCGCGGTCGTCCAGGAGCAAGACGTCGCCCGCATCCTCGCCCGCGGCACAGCCACCATCCGCCGCTGGCTCAATGCCTACAAGAGCGGCGGGCTCGAAGCGTTGCTATCGCAAAAGCCGAAGACCGGCAAACCCCGCTCGGTGCCGCCTGATGTCGTTGCTGCCCTCGAAGTGCGCCTCGCGAATCTAGATGGTGCCTTCAGGAGTTACGGCGAAGCCCAACGGTGGCTGGCAGAGAGTTTCGGTGTGGAAGTGGACTACAAAGTCGTTCACGCCCTCATTAAGTACCGTCTGAAAGTACCGCCTGAAAAGTTGCCTGCGCGGGTCCCGTTCTCGCGGCGTTCGGAAGGATCTACAGAATGGTAGAGGCATTTAGCGTGCCAGGTCTTCTGGGGATCGACCGGCCCAAGCCGGAAGGCCGAGCGTGTCGCCGGTGCGTCGATAAGAGCTGCTTTGGGCTCGAAGCACTGCTGAGTTAGGTCAGGAACGGTCGTATTGATGACAAGCCGCCTGCTTCTTATCGATGATCTTTTCCGCTCACTACTATAACGAAGTGTTATCAGTTAACACTCGCTACTATGACGAGATGTTGTCAGTCAACAGGCCAGACAAAATTTGGTTATCTAAACTTGTGACAAGCGCAGAACGGGTATCCGTTCTGCGCTCGATTCGATCGACTTCGCCATGGTGTGCAGCAATCGTGCTCCACGGGCGAGAGCGGCAATGTCCTCAAAAGACTCACGCCCCACCGTCAGCCGTGGTCAGGACGCCGTAGAGGTCAGGACGCCGGTCGCGGAAGAAGCCGAAAGAAGCACGGTTGCGCCGCA
>JACMIX010000378.1 GCA_014380935.1 Gloeobacterales cyanobacterium ES-bin-141
GGCGGGGGGATGGCGCTCGGTCAGGCGGTCAAGCGCGCCGTGCTGGCGCATTGCGCCGAAGCGGTGGGGGCGATGGACGCGCTGCGCGAGATCACGCTCGAATATCTCCAGACCCGCCGTCAGTTCGGCTGTCGGGTCGAGCTGGATGAAAACCTGGTGAAAGTTCGTGCGCCAGGTCGTGGCGCTCGCCTGCGTTAGAGCCCGCTTGCTGAAGTAATCTTCCCGGAAGCGCTCGACCCAGAGAGCACCTGGGAAGGTCTTTGCCTGAACGGTCAGGGGCTCGGTTTTCAAGTACTGCCCCCAGTCGAAGCGGTTGGAGGCAATCAACCCGGAGAGCATACGGGCCTCCGCTTCTGCCCGCTTAAGTCCTGCCGGATTGCTGTACACGCCCAGGGCAATCCGCTGTTGAAATGGTCGTGTCCTCGAAGCTCCCGGTTTGGGTGGAAGGGTTGCAGCTAAGTACAGCCGATTCCCTAACTGCTCAACCCCGACCCCGAGCTTTTGGGCTTTGAGTTTTGCCTTCAATTGCTCCAGGTCCACAGCCGCCCCCGACCCCGCTTGCGTAAACCTTGCGTACTTTCAGAGTAAACTACACGACTTATACAACCTATTTTGCTTAAAGTCTGAGTAGCCGCTTAAAGCTCTGGAGTTAGCTTGTGGGGCTGAAAGTACTGGTAATGCGGACGGAGAGACTCGAACTCTCACCCATCACTGGACAGGTTCCTAAGACCTGCGTGTCTACCATTCCACCACGTCCGCATGTCACTTACCCAAATCGCTTTAGGCAAGTACCAGTTCAAGCATATCGTCTTCTACCTCGTAGTTGGATGCCACGCGTTGCACGTCGTCGAGGTCTTCGAGCTTCTCAAGTAGTGCAAGGACCATCCGGGCTACATCTACATCCTCGAGGATCACCACGTTGTCTGGAATCCACCGCACACTCACCTGCCCGACAGTAAAACCCGTGCGAACAAGAGTATTACTGAGATGCTCAAGTCGGGCGGGTTCGGTGAGGACCTCGGCCCCCTGACCCTCTGGGTCAATGTCATAGCTGGAAGCTCCCCCTTCCAGGGCCGTTTCAAGTAGTACTTCTTCATCTATCCTGCCGTCGAGGATGACTACGCCCTTTTGCTCGAACATCCAGCCCACGCAGCCGGTCTCGCCAAGATTACCGCCGTGGCGGCTGAAGACCGTGCGCAGGTCGGCGACGGTGCGGTTGCGGTTATCGGTGAGTGCTTCGATCAAGACAGCGACTCCTGCCGGACCATAACCCTCATACCGTACTTCCTCAAGCTGTTCACCCCCGAGATTACCGGCACCCTTGTCGATCGCACGCTGGATATTTTCGTTGGGCAAACTGGCTGCCCTGGCCTGCTCAATGGCTAAGCGCAGACGAAAGTTTCCCGCCGGATCTGCCCCACCCAGCCGGGTCGCAACGATAATCTCACGGGACAACCGTGCGAACAGCGCACCTTTTGCAACGTCGTTCTTGGCTTTTTGACGCTTGATCTGTGCCCACTTACTGTGTCCAGCCATGCTCTAGGTCAGACGGCAACGCCGACTTGCTTGAGTTGAATGATTCGCTCGATCACCTCGGCAACTACCCGGTCGGGAGTTGATGCGCCGGCTGTAACTCCCACGGTAATCCGACCTGGAGGCAGCCAGCCCTCCGTCTGGACGAGAGCTCGGCTGTGCAGGTCGCGGTGCTCGATGCTGCGGTCGGACAGGCGATGGGCACCATCAATGTGGTAAGACATCAGACCCCGCTCGATGGCAATTTCCTGGAGGTGAGTGGTATTGGAGGAGTTGTAGCCGCCGATGACGATGATCAAGTCAAGTGGCTGCTCTACGAGTCGCAGCATGGCATCTTGACGCTCCTGGGTTGCATCGCAGATGGTGTCGTCGCTCATGAAATGCTCACTCAGGCGCTCGGGTCCGTGCTTGCGCATCATCGTACGCTCGAAGAGCTTACCGATTTGCTCGGTCTCGCCCTTGAGCATCGTCGTCTGGTTGGCAATACCGACGCGATCCAGGTCTCTGTCCGGATCGAAATTTGCCGAGGCGGCAGGGCCGTACTTACTCAGAAATTGTTCGCGGTCACCGCCATGGAGGATATAGTCGCTCACCTCGCGAGCCTGCTCTAGATTGAGGACGACCAGGTAGCACTGCGAGCGCGACGCGGTAGCCACGGTTTCCTCGTGCTGATATTTGCCGTGAATGATCGAGGTGAAGTTTACCTTTTCGTACTTGAGGACGCGGTTCCAGACGGCCGAGACCCACGGGCAGGTCGTGTCCACGATGATGCAATTTTTCTTGCTCAGGCACTCCATTTCCTGGATAGACGCGCCAAAGGCAGGCAGAATCACGACATCGCCGTCATTAACCCGGTCAAAGTCCTTGACCTTGAGAGGCATGCCTTTGTCGTCCTCATCAAGGAAGCGAACACCCATTTTCTTGAGGTGCTGGTTGACGAGGGGATTGTGAATGATCTCGTTGGTAATCCAGAGCTGACGGTCTGGAAATTTGCGGCGTGTCTCGTAGGCCATCGAGACGGCTTTATCAACACCCCAGCAAAATCCAAATGCCTCGGCAAGACGAATCGTTACCTCCCCGCGCTCGAGGACGTATTCGCTGGCCCGCAACTCCGTAACCAGGGAAGACTCGTACTCTGCTTTTAGATCCGCCTGGATCTCGTCTTTGAGACCGAAGCCTTTGCGGTAGTAGTTTGGCTGCATGGGATGTGAGGTACCGGGTGTGTGAACGGCAAGCAAAGCTTACCCTGCCCTACATTATGACGCAGGGCTCGGGTTCTTTTGGCCTGTGAAGTGCTCGAAGGTCGGAGGGCGTAAAGGCAAACCATGCTGATCAAAGGCACCTGCGCCGGGGGTGAGCTGTCCGACGGCTGTACCCTTCACTCCGGCTGCGTTCAGTACCTCGAGCAATGCCCCTGCCACGGACGCGGGCACGGCCAGCAACAGCTCGAAGTCCTCTCCTCCGTAAAGCGCCCAGTCTTCTGCCCGTGCGCCCGCGATGCGGCGCACGGGCAGGCTGATGGGCAGCCGGTCGGTATAGACAACCGCTCCACAACCACTTTGCCCCGAGACCTGAAGGACGGCATCGGCAAGCCCATCACTGGTATCCATGGCAGCAGCGCGGCTACTCACCTGCCAGAGTAGATCCGGAACCTCCAGACGCGCCCGCGGACGCCGATGGGCCTCAATGACTCGGGCACGGTCGGATTCGGTTGACTCGCGGTAGCGTACTGGGTCCAGCAAAACCTCAAGTCCTGCTTGCGAGTCCCCAAGCGTACCCGTCACCACCAGGACATCGGTGGGTTGGGCGGATGTGCGCTTGAGAACCCGGTCGGGTGCGACGATTCCAAGGGCCGTCACAGCGATACTCCGGCTTTGAGCCCGGCAAGTATCGCCACCCAGAATGGGTGCTCCATGTGGGTCCGCACATTCGGTGAAGCCCCGGTATAACTCTTCAACCCAGTTCACCGGGGTCTCGGGCGTCAGGCCCAACCCGATCAGTGTTCCAATCGGACGTGCACCCATAGCCGCGAGGTCTGAGAGGTTAGCAGCCGCGGCACGCCAACCGACATCCGCAGCACGGGTAGTACGTTCGCTGAAATGCACGCCCTCAAAGAGCAGATCCGTCGTGACC
>JACMIX010000379.1 GCA_014380935.1 Gloeobacterales cyanobacterium ES-bin-141
CGAGTGGCGACGGAGAAATTATCCGGTGTGTTGATCCAGCGGTTGGCCAGTCTGGTAGGTCGGCGTCTGGCCGAGCAAATCTTCAAGCGCAGCATCCCCGTCTTCGGAGCCGTCCTTGGAGCCGGTACGAATATCGCCTTGCTTACCCTGATCGGTAATGCAGCCTGCAAGTTTTACGAGCACGAGATCACCGTCAATGCGAGCGCGGTTGCCGATGTGCCCAGGGAACTGGGTACGTAACAACCTACCTGAGTCGGGAGTTCTGACACGTAGACCGGAGCCGGGGGCGCTCTTCGGTACAATGATGTTGCGAGTCAATCAAGAACTCGCAAACCCATAGCGACCGATTGGTCAGATTCTATGCCTGTATACCACCCGTTCCTTGAAGTGTTGCGCCGTAAAGTAGTCGTCTTCGACGGGGCGATGGGAACCTCGCTCCAACAGATGGGACTGGAGGCCGAGGATTTTGGTGGCGTACACCTCGAAGGCTGTAACGAATATCTGGTGATCTCGAAGCCAGGGGCGATTTCGCAGGTCCACGACAGTTTTCTCGAGGCGGGTGCCGACGTCATCGAGACCGATACTTTTGGGTGCAGCAAGATAGTTCTGGCCGAGTACGGGCTCGAAGCGCAGGCGTACGAACTGTCCCGGCGGGCGGCAGAACTTGCCCGTGCCGCAGCAGACCGATATTCGACGGTGGACAAACCGCGTTTCGTTGCGGGCTCCATTGGTCCTGGCACTCGAATTGCCACTCTCGACCAGATCGACTACGACACCCTCAAGGATGCTTACCTGGATAACATCCGTGGTCTCGTGGATGGTGGGGCAGACTTGCTGATGATCGAGACCTGCCAGGATCTGTTGCAAATCAAAGCCGTGCTCGCCGCAGCCGAAATCGTTTTTCAGGAAAAGAGTCTACGGTTGCCAATCGTCACCTCGCTCACCCTGGAGAAAGACGCCGACCGGGATGTGGCCGACAAAATGCTTGTAGGGTCTGACATTGCTACGGCTCTCAGCGCACTCCAGCCCTACCACATCGATGTTTTGGGGCTCAACTGCGCCACGGGTCCGGATTTAATGAGCGAGCACATCCGCTATCTGGCTCACAACTCACCTTTTTATATCTCCGTCATTCCCAACGCCGGGTTGCCCGAGAACATTGGCGGCCATGCCCACTACCATCTCACGCCCGAGGAGATGGTTCGTCACGTCCGCCATTTTGTGAACGATCTGGGTGTGAATATCGTGGGTGGCTGTTGCGGGACGACCACGGACCACATCCGGGCGCTTGCCGAAGCGGTAGGTGATCTCAAGCCGCGCCCGAGAACGGTAGAAGTCGTGCCCCAGGTCTCCTCGCTCTACAATCCCGTCCCCATGCATCTGGACCCGGCTCCCTTACTGGTAGGAGAGCGCCTCAACGCGAATGGCTCTTTGAAGTTTCGCAAGCTGCTGCTGGCTGAGGACTGGGATGGCATTGTCGGCATGGCCCGCGAGCAAGAAAGCGAGGGGGCACACATCCTCGATGTCTGTGTCGATTACGTCGGCCGCGATGGCCAGCGCGACATGATCGAAGTGGTGAGTCGTCTCAAGACGCGAGCGATGTTGCCGTTGATGATCGACTCGACTGAGATCCCGATTATTCACGCTGCCCTCAAGCACCTGGGTGGGCGGGCAATCGTCAACTCGATCAACCTCGAAGACGGCGAGGTGAGGCTCTCAAAACTTTTACCCCTTTGTCAGGAGTTCGGTGCGGCAGTCGTCGCCCTCACCATCGACGAGGGTGAGGGTATGGCGCGCACGGCCGCCCGCAAACTTGAAGTGGCAAAACGCATTCATGACCTGGCCGTGTACAAGTACGGCATGAAGAGCGAAGACCTTATCTTTGATCCTTTGACCTTTACGCTTGGCTCGGGTGATGGCGACTCACGCCGACTCGGCATCGAGACCCTCGAGGGCATCCGGCTGATCAAAGAAAATCTGCCGGGGGTGCGGACAATCCTGGGTTTGTCCAACATTTCCTTTGGCCTCAACCCTGCCGCTCGTCAGGCGCTCAACTCGGTCTACCTGTACTACGCGGTCGAGAGCGGCCTCGACATGGCAATTGTTCACGCGAGCAAGATCCTGCCCCTGCACCGTATCGGTACAGAGGAGCGTGAGCTGCACCGCAAACTTATCTTCGATGAGCACGACGCGGGCGATCCACTTCAGAACCTGCTCGCCTTTTACGCCAAACAAGAAGGCGGCGGTCGCAAGCGCGAGGAAGCTCCCGTGGACTTGAGCGCCCCGGTCGAGGAGCGCCTCAAGCGACGCATCATCGACGGCAACCGGGTGGGTCTCGACAAAGACCTTACCGAGGCGCTCAAGATCTTCCCGCCCCTGGAAGTCATCAACACCTACCTGCTTGATGGCATGCGGGTTGTCGGAGAACTCTTCGGCAGCGGCCAGATGCAATTACCCTTTGTACTGCAGTCGGCTGAGACGATGAAGGCAGCGGTGGGTCACCTCGAACCCTTTATGGAAAAGAGCGACGGCTCCGGCAAAGGCACCGTCGTGATTGCGACCGTCAAAGGTGACGTCCACGATATTGGCAAAAACCTGGTCGATATTATCCTCACCAACAATGGCTACCGGGTCATCAACCTGGGCATCCGCCAGCCGGTCGAGAACATCATCGCGGCCTATCAGGAGCACCAGGCGGACTGTGTAGCGATGAGTGGATTGCTGGTCAAATCGACCGGATTTATGAAAGAGAACCTCGAGGTCTTCAACGAGCGCGGTATCACGGTACCTGTCATCCTGGGTGGTGCCGCACTCACCCGGCGTTTCGTCGAGGTCGATTGTCAGGCAGTCTACAGCGGCAAAGTGATTTACGGCAGGGATGCCTTTGCCGACCTGTACTTTCTCGACGCGCTCATGGACGCGAGGACTAAACACGGCTGGAAAGACACTCAGGGTTTCGTGGACGGGTTCGTGCCTGTGAGTGAGGAGTTGAAACGCCTGATTGCTCAAGCAGAACCAGTGGGTGTAGCGGCACCGCGCTCGGGCTCGGGCTTTCGCTCGACCGATGCCCTCGCCCAGCAGACAGGTGGTCCCATCGTTCGGTCGCGGACGGCGACGGACGTGCCGCGACCGACGCCTCCCTTCTGGGGTATCCGTACACTCGGGCCGGAGAAATTCGACCTCACGGAGGTGTTCGGCTACCTCGACTTGAATGCCCTTTTTGCCGGACAGTGGCAGTTCAAAAAGACCACAGGTCAGACTCGCGCCGAGTACGAAGCATTCATCGACGCGCAGGTGCGGCCCATCCTGTCCGGGTTGCAGGAGCAAGTCGTCCGCGAACACCTCTTGCATCCCTCCATCGCCTACGGTTATTTCCCCTGCCAGTCCGAGGGCAATGAGTTGCTCGTGTATAGCTTCGAATCTTTCGAGCGCTACCGGCACGGGGATTTGGGCGCGCTCACCGTTACAGCCCGCTTTCGCTTTCCACGTCAGAAAGGCGAGGACCGCCTCTGCATCAGCGACTACTTCGCCGATACGGCCAGCGGTCAGATCGATGTGCTCGGATTGCAAGCGGTAACCGTAGGCGAGGTTGCAACCCAATACGCCCAGCAACTCTTCAAGGCCGACCGTTACACTGACTACCTGTACTATTACGGCCTCTCGGTCCAGACTGCCGAGGCCCTGGCTGACTGGACCCACGCCCGCATTCGGCGTGAACTGGGTATTGACGGCAAGGACGCAGACGAGATGCGCAAGCTGATCGCGGGCGGCTACCAGGGGGCACGTTTTTCCTTCGGCTACCCGGCCTGTCCAAACCTGGATGATCAGTCACAACTCCTGCAATTGCTCGATGCCGACCGCATCCACCTGACCATGGACGAGTCCCATCAACTCTTCCCCGAGCAATCCACCACGGCCGTCGTCACCTACCACCCCGAGGCCCGCTACTTTGGAGTGTGAGTCTACATTGCCAAGAATTTGTAGTGTTTGTGGCTTGTTTTGTAGACGAAGTTATCAAATCGAAGGTAGGTGCTTTCTACTGACGCAGAAATCGCAATAGAGCCACGTTTACATCCTCGGGTACTTCTTCTTGTGGGTAGTGCCCACCCTCACGGATAAGGAAGAGATCGACACGGATGTGGGTGGTGGCAAAATCCTGCGCCATTTTTACAGGTAGGTACCGGTCCTTGACGGCCCAGATGATTGTGACCGGAAAGGGTGGAACCTGGGTATCAGGTTGCCGCCAGGGGAGGAAGCCGGATGCAATTTCAGCCATTGACTGTGGTAATTGAAGGTTGCGGATGGTTGTCATCAGGACACGTCCCGCATCACCACTCTCGCTATAGGGCTGGCGGAATATGGCCAGATCGCGGTCTGAAATCGCGGTACGCCCACCCCCTTCGAGGGTCGAGTCCACGGACAGGGGGTTCTGAGTCAGCATGTCCCCGAGGAGAGGCAGGCCCAGTTGTTTGATTTTCCAGGGCAACTTTGCAGTTACGGCGATTGGAGCATTGAGAATGGCGAGCCGCTCGATTCGGTGCGGGTGGCGCAGGGCGTACTGGATACCCACAGAGCCGAGAAAACCCTGCACGATCAGGGAGAACTTCTCGATATTGAGAGCTGAGACGAACTCTTCGAGCGCATTTACGAAGGCGTCGGGAGTGTAGTCGAACTCTCGTGCTCCCGGCTTATCTGAGGCACCGAAGCCAACCCAATCGGGTGCAAAGACGCGAAACCCCTTATCGGCCAGTACAGGCAGAATGGCCCGCCAGCCGAAGCTATGGGAGGGCAAACCATGCAGAAGCAATACAGGTGGACTATCAGATCTGTCCTGTCCGGCTTTGCGATAAAACCACTTGAATGGTCCCGCGGCTATTGAGTTCTTGCTTACGGACACGCTCGATGTACCTGTTCAACCCTGGAAGAATACTTATCGTGCATTCTGACATCTCCGGCCCCTTGCTGGTCGAAAAGGAACTCCGCGCCGCAAGGGAACTTGAAAGTTTTCAGGTTACATCGGGTCGAGTAGTCGGAGGCCATCAAATGCTGAGGCAACTGGGTGCCCCGGCAGGCAATCCAAAACGGTTCATGAGCGAACATTTTTGAAACCCTCTCAGGGCAAGGGTTTCAAGCTTTACAATGTAACAAAGTGCGCCTGCTTTCCAATTGATGCTTCGAGAACACCTTTGCCCTCGCACCGCGGCTCAAGACTCTTTGCTGTCTTCTTGGTACCTGCCCTCCCCAGGGTGCCAAGCGACTAAGATTGAGCGTGAATGGACTCCACTTCCAGAATTGTGCCCACCATGGAAGTACTCATCAAGTCTCGCCGGACGTTGCCTTTGACCTGAACAGTCCTGCCCTCCAGGCTTTTGAGGTCCCGCGGCGGACTGGAGAACAGAAGCTGGTAGCTGCCCTGGGTTGTGACGAGTTGCCAGGCCCCCGTCTCGATATCCACGAAGCGCAAAGTACCGGTCATCATTATTTGAGGCTCCATTACAGTTGTTTGGGCAGGACCCCGAGTAGTAGAACAGCCCAGGACAAGCCACAGCACAGCACCGAGCACAGCCCTCACGCTAATCTCCGCTATGACGGGTGATGCCCGCGATGATGAGGCAAGCCAGACCATTTGCAATCAAGAAGCCCCGAGCGTAGGGTTCCTGTGCGAGATAGATTAGCGGCGTATTGGGGATGAGAGGAATGTAGAAGGGCACGAAGAAAAGCGTTCCTTCGACCAGCAGGAGTGCCGCCGTCCCGATCCACGCGCCCACGGCCAGCGACCGTCCCCAACTAGAGCCAGAGAGTAAAACACTCAACAGCCCCGGCAAGAGAACCGTGTGCAAGATAGGGTTCAGCCAGCCGCCGAGGAGTACCCGATCCCATTGAGGAACAGGTGAGGCAAGCAGCGCCAGTAGTCCCTCCGGTCCCCAGAAGGTTCCAAGGGCCTCAAGCGGGAAAAATCCCAGTCCCATGACGACAAAACCCAGGGCACAAGCTATCTGGTTGACTGGTCGCCCCCCAACTAGCCTGAGTACCAGGCCAAGGATCGTCCCTACCAGGACCGTGCTTAGAGGTACGAGCCAGGAAAACCCGCCCCGCCAGTAGACATGAGGACTCTCCACCAGATCAAGTGCCTGGGCGGCGTTGAGTTGTCCGTTCCCATGTTCGTTGCGAATATCGTCTGCCACTGGTCGCGCCGAACCAAGCAGTGCCTTGCGGATCAAAGCTGGGTCGTGGAGACCGTGACTATAGAGCAGGGCTGCCACTCCTGCCACGTGGGGCGCTGCCATCGAGGTTCCCTGATAGCTGGCATAAACCGATTTGCCCTCGGGGGTAACGGTGTTTTGCAGGACTCCCCCCGCCTCACCGTCACGCCGCTTGTCACCGCCGGGGGCACCGATGTCTACGCCCTGCCCGTAGCTTGAGTAAAATGCCCGGGACCGGTCAGGCCCGAAAGCCGAGACGCTCAGGCAGTCCCCGTACATCGCCGGGTACCCGGAGCGGGGAGTATTCGCGTTACCCGCAGCACAAACCAGGACGACCCCTTTGCGGCGCGCGTAGCCCACGGCGTCGCGCAGAAGAGCACTGTCCGCGCCGCCGCCCAGGCTGAGATTAATCACATTGGCCCCACGGTCGGCAGCCAGCTTAATCCCCTCGGCCACGTCCGCCGCCGTCCCAGAACCATAGCGGTTAAGAACCTTGATAGGCATGATCCTGGCCCGGTAAGCCACCCCGGCAGCACCCTCCCGATTGTTGGTGGACTGGGCGACGGTACCGGCTACGTGGGAGCCATGACCCTGGTCATCGGTCGCGTCGTCGTCGTCGTTGACAAAATCGTACCCGCGCACGAACCGGGTCTGGGCCAGATCCGGCAACCCTGCCGCTACCCCGGTGTCTATAACAGCAACAACCGCTCCCTCACCATCAGCCCTGGTCCAGGCTTTCTCCATATCGATGGCTTTGAGATGCCACTGCCTGGGGTAGAGCGGGTCGTTCGGGACGGCGCTTGCCTGGTAGATATAATTCGGTTCGGCAAACTGGACGACCTCAGAAGATTCGAGCGAATCCAGGAAGACCTGTGCTTTGTACCTGTCCGCCTCGACGTACTTAAAGGTAAATAGACGCCCGTCGGTAG
>JACMIX010000380.1 GCA_014380935.1 Gloeobacterales cyanobacterium ES-bin-141
CGCTCTTCGCTCTCGGCAAGCGCCTGTTGAGCTTGTTTGTGCTCAGTGCGGAGCTGTTGCTGATGTTCGTGCACCTCGGGGAGCGGGTGGCTGTTTGAAGTGCTTGTGGTTGTGCTCTGGTGCGATGTGGCGTTCATGGTTTGTCGTGGGTTAATCTACTTGGCAGCGGTCGAGCCGGTTGAGGATGCGGCTGGCAAGCTCCGGCCCGGCGATCGTCTTACTGATAAAATCGTCCGCCCCGCTTGCAAAAGCGCGATGCATCGTTTCGGTATCGGTATGCGCACTCAAAAACAGCACCGGTAGCGCGTGCCAGCGCGGGTCGCTACGTACCACCCGACACAGGTCGATCCCCCCGAGACTCGGCATCTCTACGTCGAGGACCAGCAACTGAGGCTCGAAGGTTTCGAGGGTCGGCCAGAACTGCAACGGATCCGCCAGGGTTGCGAGTTCTAATCCCCAGGGTTCGAGCAAGGTTCGCAGGAGTGCCAGGAGTTCCGGGTTGTCATCCACGACCATCACCTTTGCCCCGACTGCACGCGCCCGGCTGCGCAGGCGGTACACAGATCTCAGCACCTGATCGGCTGAGAGCGGCTCGTGCAGACAGACATGGCCCCCCAGACGCGTAATTTCAAGACGTTCTTCGAAATTATCGTGTGAGACCACGAGAGTCGTGACCTGCGGAGCCTGCGTTGCCAGTTCGACTAGCAGCGCGTGAGCGGGCCTACCTGTGGTAGGTGCAGCGGCCACAAAATCCAACAACACGACATCGGGACTCCAGCGGGCCAGGACATCCCTCGCCGTCTGCAAGTCCGCTACCGGCTCAATCTCAAAACCGCACCGGCTCAATTCGCTAAGCAAAGGCCCAAAGACATCCGGCCGACTGTGCAAAGCGAGCAATCGCTGAGGGAAGTGGCATTGGGTCGCACTGTCACCGGGGCTGGCATATTCGAGTTCCCGATGCAACGCAACGAGCAGTTCGGCAAAGTGCAGCGCCTGCTGGTCCCGAGAATGGACATGCGAGTGCAGCAGATGCTCCAGTTCCCGGGCTGTACGGGATCCCTCCGCGAGGCCGAAAGTACCCAGCGATCCCGCCAGTTTGTGCGCCTCACCCTCGGCCCTTAGACGCAACTCGTCACTCAAAGTCTTCTCAAGCAGCGCCCGGCTCGCATCGTCGAGCACACCCACACGCTCTTTGATTCTTTGCCTGTTACGTTCCCAAACTGCGGCGAGTGACGCGAGTACACGGTGTTGTGTCTCCTCGGGCACGTTGCTGACCGCTTGAGCCGGTGAGGCTAGCGCTTTGAGCCGATAACCCATGCCGTAGACAGTTTCAATCAGCTCCGGTACCCCGGCGGCTTTGAGCTTTTGGCGCAGGCCCTTGACATGGGCTTTGACCGTATCTTCGTCAGGCAACTCCTCCAAAGACCAGAGGTGATCGAGGATGTTACTGCGGCTGAAGACCCGACGGGTGTTACGCAGGAACAGCTCGAGCAGACCGTACTCTTTTGGGGTCAGCGCGATTGCCCGTCCGGCATGGGTCACTTCGCGGGTGTTCGGGTCCAGGTCCAGGCCTGCCCGGGTGAGCACGGGCGGCAAGGCCTTGTTGCCGCGCCGCGCCAGAGCTCGCAACCGGGCGGCCAGTTCGGCAAAATCAAAGGGCTTAATAACGTAGTCGTCTGCACCGGCGTCCAGACCCAGGACTTTATCCGTACTACTATCCTGAGCTGTGAGCAGTAAAACAGGAACCGGGTTCGCCCGGGCACGCAGTCGGCGGCAAAGACTGATACCGTCCAGTTTCGGCAACTTGACATCGAGAATGACCAGGTCGTAGCTGGTCATCTCAAGCAGGTTCCAGGCGGTTTCGCCATCCCGGGCGACATCGACAACGTATCCGTACTGGGTCAGGGCGCCCGTCAACGCCTGAACCACTACCTCATCATCATCTGCTAGAAGAGTCCTCATCTTGCGCCCCCTTCTAAACATTACTCATCGAGCAGGACTACACCGCTCAGATTTTAACTGCCGGTCGGACCCGGAGCCTTTGAACATCCTAATTGGAGAAACAAATGTTTATCTAGGTACAGCCTGTCAATTGGCGCCTGGGAGACCTGAATTTACCTGCACGTCTTTCACTAATTCTTCACCATTTATCGGTAGGGTCGATGAACAAGTAGTAGCTGTTTTTCGATTAAAGAGGTGACCACCATGAACAAGATCGAGGCCATTATTCAACCAACCCAGGTTGATGCCGTCAAAAATGCCCTAGTAAACATTGGTATTCAGGGGATGACAGTTGTACCTGTGGAAGGCTTTGGTCAACAGAAAGGCTATGACCTGTTCTATCGGGGAACAGTTTACACACCGAGATTTTTAGCCAAGTCAAAAATAGAAATAGTTGTCATGGAGGAGATGACCGATCTGGTCGTAGAGACGATCGCAGCCACTGTCCGTACCGGACACATCGGCGATGGAAAGATCTTTGTTCTTCCGGTAATAGAGGCGATTCGCGTCCGTACAAATGAAAAGGCAGGCTCCGCACTGACTGCATGACAGGAGAATAAAATCCCTCTCTAAGCAGACGCAGTGCTAAAGCTAGAGTTGCCCTGCTACGGTTACACTGCCTTACCCCCTGAATTGCAGTAACTCCCATAACCGCGTATCGTTAAAGTCGGAAATCACCATCAATGCGCCGTGGCTCAAGAGTTCGTCCGCGCCGTGCATGGAGGCGATACCCACGGTAGGGATCCCGGCGGCCACGGCAGAGCGGATGCCCGAAGGAGAATCTTCAAAAGCCAGGGCTGCCTCAGAAGCTATATTCAGGCGCTCGAGCGCAATCCGGTAGGGCAGAGGATCGGGTTTACCGGCAGGGGCGTCTTCTCCCAGGATCACGGTTCTAAAAGCGCTCTCAAGACCCAGCACCTTCAACATGAAGCGGGCATTCTCGCCGGGGGCGTTGGTGACGAGCGCTCGGGCCAGTCCCTGAGCGTCAGTCCAGGCGAGCAATTGGTCCAGTCCCGGCAAGGCGGTCAGCCCACCGGCCAGCGCGCGGAAGCGAGCCTCCTTGTGCTCGATGAACTGATTGCTTGCCTCGGGTGTGAGTTCGGGCAAGAGGTCGCGGACGATATCCGGGTTGAGCCGCCCGCCGATCCGAGCCCGGTAGAAAGGCTCGTCGAGCTCAATGTCATGCTCACCCAGCACCTCGCGCCAGACCCGGTAGTGTAGGGGATCTGTAATGGTCAGGGTTCCGTCTAGATCAAACAGCAGCCCTTCAAGCACGGTCTCTACTCCCTCACGACGGAATCAGATTGGTTAGAGGCTCCGAATGCGTTCGATCAAATTGGTCGTCGAAACCTGCCGGACAAAGGGAATCAGGACAGTGTGGCCCCCGCTCTGCGTAACGGCACCTGATTCGGGCAGGCTGGCAAGTGAGTAGTCGCCGCCCTTGACGTAGATGTCCGGCCGGAGTGCAAGCACCAGGTCCACCGCGGTCGGCTCTTCAAAAATAACCACCGCGTCCACGGCCCGTAGGGCAGCCAGGACTTCTGAGCGCTCGGTCTGGGAGTTGAGCGGGCGGGAAGGGCCTTTGAGCCGTCGTACCGAGGCATCGCTGTTGAGACCGACCACCAGGGTCCGGCCAAGCGCTTTTGCCTCGCCCAGGTAGTGGACATGTCCGCTGTGGAGGAGATCAAAGCAGCCATTCGTGAGCACCAGGGGACGCCAGACCTCGGGCTCGGCTTCGAGGCGCGCCTGCAGGTCCCGGAGCATGAAGATGTGCGGTACGGGCATCCTCACTCTCCGAGTGCTTCTGGGGCTAATTCTTCGAGGTAGGCGTGCAACTCAGCCGCGTTGGTCGTCGCCGTACCGAACTGGCGCACGACGATGCTCGCTGCCAGGTTGCCCAGGACTGCCGCCTGGTGGGCGGAACCCCCACCTGCCAGAGTCAGCGTCAAAGCGGCAACCACCGTATCCCCCGCCCCTGTCACATCGAACACCTGGGTACGGTTGAATGCCGGGATGTGCTGGCGCTCACCTGTCCGGCTGAATAAACTCATCCCCTCCTCACCGCGAGTGATAAGTATGTGGTCTGCCTCCGTGCGCTCAAGCAGATCCTGCCCGGCCTGGCTGAGGAGTGCGGGTGTCCGGATAGCGTATCCTACTGCTGCCTCTGCCTCCGGCAAATTGGGTGTAAACAGGTGCGCCCCGTGGTAGCGCTCCAGACCCGAGTGAGTGTCCACAATCACTCTTTGATGGGCGAGAGCGGCTGCAATTGTCTTATCCGTCAGTACGCCTTCTAGATAGTCTGAGCAAATGACGGCCTCGAATCCGGAGACACGCTCCAGGATGCGCTCGGCCAACTGTTGTTGAAGTGAGGCGGCAAGCGGCTCGTCCGATTTGCGGTCTACCCGGACGACCTGCTGGGTAACCGATTGGCGACTGTGGGCGGCGATACGGGTCTTGGTCACCGTGGGCCGCGATGGGTCCACGACCAGACCCGAAACATCCACACCGGCCTCGGTAAGCAGATCCTTCATCGCCTCAGCCTGAAGGTCGTTACCCACGACTCCCACTACGGCAACGGCGGCACCCAGGCAAGCCAGGTTGTAGACTGCGTTGGCGCCACCTCCCGGTGCCCGATGCGTCTGCTCGTGCCGCAAGATGAGCACGGGCGCCTCACGCGAGATGCGCTCCGTCAGACAGGTCATGAACTCGTCAAGGGTCAAATCTCCAACCACCAGTATCCGGCGGTCTGCAAACTGGTCGATCAGCCTGTGCAGGTCAGTCTTAATGCTCACGGGTCATGCTCGTTTAAGCGCCCCAATTCTACCGCCATCCACAAAAAAACGGCCGAGTGGGGAATCCTCGGCCGCAAAGAGAGATCAACTACTCTCTCCCTCCAGGATCTCCGCTACCCACTCGGACATTCACCGGCAAAAGCGCAAGGGTTGCTGCAAACATCTGTGCTGGATTTGTCCTCTGACCGCCTTGAAACCTGGTTCAGTTTGTGGCAAGCTCTCTGCCGCCAAGCAGGTCTCAGCCTTCACATAATCCTCACGGGTGCTTAATCAGCCCAGTCTGACCGGTCGATAGAATGCACTTATGTTCGCAGTCTTGCCTTTGCAGGACTGCAATGTATGTACCGAAACAGGTTAGGGCCGATGTTTACAGTAAAGCAGGACTGGCGGCGTTTGGAGAAGTGTTACTACAACACGGATGGGTCCCACCCGATGCAGATGTTCGCCAGGGGTCAGCTAATTCCCTTTAAACCCAGTGAAGTCTGGCAAGTGTGCCAGGGCGTCGTGCGACTGAGTACTCTTCATCTTGAGGGTGAAGAAGCGCTCCTGGGACTCGCGGGACCCTCGATGCTCTTCGGCGCGTGCTTGAGTATCCTGCGAGCCTATCAGGCCACTGCTCTATCGAATGTTTATGCCGTGAGACTCTCGCTCGTGGAGGTTGAGTCCTCACCCCGGCTTGCTCAGGATCTCCTGTATACCCTCAGCCGACGCCTTCAGCAAACGGAGGCGTTACTCGCCATCGTTACCCAGCAGCGCGTAGAGGACCGCCTGCGCCAGTTGTTGGGGTTGTTGAAGCAGGAAATAGGTCAGCCCGTCCAGGGAGGGACACGGCTGAGCGTACGCTTCACGCACGAAGACCTCGCTCACTCCACAGGCTCCACGCGGGTAACGATTTCGCGTATTGTCGGCAAGTTAAAGGAGCAGGGGTGGATTGCCTTTGACCAGGAACGCCACATCGTGCTCAACGAAAGGTTCTTCTAAAGAGCTCACGAAAGCCATTCCCCAGCGTCTCGAATCGTCAATATTGAAGCCAGGCCTTGAGAATTTTGTCCTTGCCAGTGCTAATCAGGGTGCGGCCATCGGGACTTGTCACGACAGACAAAATCCAGTCCGAATGCCCTTCAAGAGTACGTAGCAGCGTGCCCGTCCGCACGTTCCAGATCTTGAGCGAGTGATCAATACTGCCGCTTGTGAGGGTCTGTCCGTCCGGGCTCATCGCGAGCGCGACCGCCCGTTGCGAGTGCCCGTCCAGGGTCTGCCGCAGTTTACCGGTTGCAGGCTCCCACAGTTTGATCGTCTTGTCCCAACTGGCGCTCGCCAGGGTGCGGCCATCGGGAGCAACGGCCAGAGACCTGACTGCATCTTTATGCCCTTGAAGGGTACGGTTCAGTGCTCCCGTACCCAGGTCCCAGACGCGGATGGTCCTGTCTTTGCTACCGCTAAAGAGCGTCTTGCCGTCGGGGCTGACGGCAACGGCGAAGATCCAGTCCGTGTGGCCTTTGAGGGTACGCAGCAGCACTCCTGTACCCGGATTCCGGACTTTAATGACCCCCTTGCTGTCGCCACTGATGAGCATGCGGCCATCCGGGGTGAGCGCGAGTGCCCAGACAACCACGTTCGACTGGTTGCCGAGCGTTCGTCGCGGTTTTGCTGTTTTGAGATCCCAGAGCCGGATGATCCCCTCACTATCGCCACTCGCCAGGGTCTTGCCGTCTGAGCTGATGGCAAGTGACCTGACTGGAGTAGCATGTCCTGCGAGGGTGTGGCGTAATTCTCCGGTTACGAGGTCCCGGAGTCCGATGAGACCTTCATCGTCACCACTGACCAGGGTGCGGCCATCCGGACTGACAGCAAGTGACCAGACCGCGTCCGCGTGACTACCAAGGGTCCGAGCGCGGACCGTTTGCCAGGTTTGCCGGGCAGTGGCGGCCTTGCACCGTCTCAGTAACTGCTGGACCTCGGCCTGACCGGATTCGCTGATTGCCTGCGCCCGCACTGTGCATTCCGCGTAGCGCTGATTGTCTGCGAGCACCCTAATCTCCGCGAGCTGCCCGGCTTGCCACTGTTGGACCCCGTAGGCAGCTCCCGCCACGAGCAGGATAGTCACCAGGGCACCGGCAAGTGGCCACCCGTTTGTACGAGGTTTGGAAGCATTCTGGGCGGATGTCTGCATCGGCTCAAGTGCCGATGCGGAGTGCGGGAGCGAGTACCCGCCGTAGGGATGTTCTGAAGGATCGGTGGCGACCCATAGATCGAGTGCGCGTCCCTGTTCAACGGTACGGTAGCTGTCCTCCCGTACCGAAAGTGGAATTTCTACGCCTCCACGCTCGGATTGATAGCTCCATAGGTCCGGCATCTGTAACTCCTCCAGGGGGGCAGGCAGATGATGGCGGTCCGGTAACTGCGCCGGTCCCTTTTGCAAACAGGTCAAGATATTCTCTACCTGAACGGCTGAGAGGGGGCCACTCAGGTAGTAGCACACGAAATACGGGGTAGAGCGGCCGAGATCATCCGTCGCCTCGCTGTACAACCAGCCGAACAGGCAGCCCTGGTGCGGAACCTGATAAACATACGCGAAGCGGCAATCTGAGGCGGGGGGATTATAGGCGTCCCAATACCGGTCCACGATCCGGCGCTTGAAAGCCCAGCGGACCTCGACAGGAACCTGATCGCTGGCGAGGATTTTGAACCCCGTCTGCGTAAAGCTGGTGTAGATGAGTTGTCCGAGAACAGACATGGTCAATTGGAGCCGGACATTCGTAATTTATACATACCAGTGTGGATCAACCAGCCCAAAAGCCGCTCATTTTCCTCTAGGGGCTGAGAGCACTGATAGACCCCGCCTGGGTCTGCTCCTGCTTCCACTGTTGGAAGTCCTGTTCGAGCGAGCGATTGAGCCGGTCGCGCAGAATCCACAGAAAGCCTTCGAGAATTGTACGAGCCCCACCGGTCAAGACCGCCTCCGGGACCCAGGCCAGAAAGGGCGGGGGCGGAAAAGCCGCCGAGGCTTCTGCCCACCCCTTGAGCGCTGTGCGTCCAGACTCGCTGGTGGGTTGGACAAGCAGAGCCGCCTGAAAGTCGAGCTTGAGGTGTTTGACCAACCATGGATGACCGACGAGCTCATAACCCTCGAGTCTTGCCCAGGCTCGTCCCTGCTGGTCACTACCAATCAGCAACTCGGCAGTCGGCTCAAGCGAGAGGCCCATCCAGACAAGCGGGCGCATGCGCAGGCGGAATCGGTCCGGGGCGACGGGGGTAATCCGCTCGGGCGGAAACCCACAGCGCAGCAGGCGCTCCGTTGCTCCGACGTATTCGTAAATCTGCGCTGGTTGCGCGGGCAGGGATACATTCAGCAAGGTGGAGGCGGAAGCCTGGCTCATCGGAGTTGCTCGGTCTTCTGTAGTTTGATCATACCTGGGCCACCGATGGATGGGGAATTGCGGCACTATGGAAGCGGGTAGCAGGAGACACGAGCGTGCCTGACCTGACAAAAATGGCTTGACTTCAAGTGCGGTCTTTCCCAGTTTATCCTGCCATCCTTTGAGGCAGTCGTCGTTACCATCTACCGATTCACGCCTGCGACTTACCGACGAGCAGTGCTACCGGGGAGCAGAACGCACGGTGGTCAGGAGTACCCGGGCCTGCTTGCTTACGGACTGAGAGGATGAATTTGAATCACTGGTGGGAAGTAACGATCAGTACACCCGAAACGGTGGCGGGGAGCGAGTATGAAGAGCTGCTCGTCTGGTACCTCAGCGAGTTGGGCTCACGGGGGAGTTCCGCACAGAGCTACCCGGACCGCTTCGAGTTGCGCGGCTATTTGAGCGCGGATACCACCCAGGCCGTGCTTGAAGACCTGCGCGTGCGCGTCGAACAGCAGATACGCGAGAGCCGAGTTTCCTGGCAGTTGCTGGCCGAGACGGACTGGGACAGCGCCTGGAAGGTATACTGGCAGCCCCGAGAGGTTGGGGCGCGGTTGCTGATCTGCCCGGCCTGGCTCAGCCCACCTCCCGGCGACCGCCTGGTGATTCGTATGGATCCCGGGGTGGCTTTCGGGACGGGCGAGCATGCCACGACCCGCCTTTGTCTTGAAGCACTTGAGAAACTATCCGGACTTTCGAGCTTCGCCGATGTTGGTTGCGGATCGGGAATCCTGACGGTCGCCGCCCTCCGGCTCGGTGCTACATCAGGTTGGGCCGTGGATACCGATCCCCTGGCTGTTGGTGCTACCGGTCAGAATCTGCTCTTGAACGGGCTGGAAGGACACGTCGAGGTGCGTCTTGGCAGTACAGACGTGCCGGGGCCGGTAGCAGGAGTCATCAGCAACATCCTGGCCCCGGTCATCATCGAACTCGCTCCTGAATATGCAAAGCTCGTCCACCCTGGTGGGTGGGGTATTTTCAGCGGTCTTCTGCAAGGTCAGCAGGATGCAGTGGTGGCGGCCCTGGGCGAGCAGGGATGGCAGTGGCAGCAGACCCTGGCTGAGGAGGAATGGGTTTGTCTTGTGGGAGTTTTTGGAAGCGCTCCCAGCTGAAGAAGCGTAGTAGAGGGTCCGCGTCCCCGGCCAGAATGAGCCTGGCGAGCAGCCGCGCTGTGATTGGTGCGAGCAGAATACCGTTGCGGTGATGGCCCGTTGCCAGGAAAAGATTCGGCCATGCACCGGCTCCCAGGATAGGGGCTACGTCCGGCGTGGTCGGCCTGAAGCCCCACCAGGTTTCATCCACACAACATTCACCGAGACGGGGCAGAATCTCCATAGCACCGTTGAGCAAGAACGCGAGCCCGGTACAGGTGTTACCGGGAGTAAAGCCGACTTGCTCAACGGTCGCACCGACCACGATCCGCCCGTCCATGCGTGGCACAAGATAGACCCGTGGACCGAAAAGTACCGGGCCGATGTCGGGAGAGGCTCTGAGGGCGAGCATCTGCCCTTTGAGCGGACGGACCGGCAACGCCAACCACTCTCCCGACCAACTTCCCTGTGCAAGTACGACAATATCGGCCCCGAACTCCCCGAGGGCAGTGACAACCCCATCCAACCTCCCGCCACGCACAGCCGGTCCCAGGACTCTGACACCGTACCGGATTTCAATTTCCCGGTACCGGCAAGCTTTCTGTAGCGCCGAGAGCACTTTGCGGTTGTCAACCGAACCATCCGCGCCAAACCACAGCCCACCCTCAACCCCAGCTGCGATCCCCGGCACCTTTGCTGCCACCCGGGCGCGGTCCCACCACTCACCTTCTCCCACGGCAAGCCGCTCACGCAGGACATCCGCGTTGGACTCGACAACTGGCATCAAAATACCCGAGGGTCGGTAGTCCACGGCCTGACCGCTCTGCTGTTCAAGACCGGGTGCCCACTCTCGCCAGAGTTGCCGACTGCGCAGACACAGCTCAAGCAACGGTCCTGCAAGCCCCTCAGCACGGGGGGCAAGCATCCCCGCTGCGGCCCAACCGGCGCTATGCGCTCCCTGTGCAGGGCCGCGCTCGATTACGGTCACACCAACTCCGGGCTGCTGAAGCTCAAGAGCCAGGGCCAGACCGATAACACCACCGCCGACAATACAGACCTTGATCATTGCCAAAAAATACACACTCAGAGATGGGAATGCCCTGCTATTCTTATTTGAGTCCAACCCGCCCGAGTACTGTAGCGTCGTGATGTCGTGTGATAAAGGATTGCCAAGATGCAGGAACCCCTTGAATTTTCCCTTCCATCCGTCCGTGCAGCCACTGAAATTCGCCCCTGGGGCTCGTTCACTATTCTAGAAGAAGGCATCGGATACAAGATCAAGCGTATCGAGGTCAGGCCCGGACAGCGTCTGAGCTTGCAGATGCACCACCACCGCAGTGAACACTGGATCGTCGTCTCAGGCACCGCTCGGGTCACTTGCGGTGACAACGAAGAGTTGATCTCCGCCAATCAGTCAACCTATGTCCCCCGCTGCACCGCGCACCGGCTCGAAAATCCGGGCATCATTCCCCTGGTGATTATCGAGGTCCAGAATGGCGAGTACCTCGGTGAGGACGACATCATTCGCCTTCAAGACGACTACGAGCGTTGTGCCAAGCTCTAAGGTTCAAAACATACAAGTCTTCGCTTTGCTTCATATTCCTTAAGAACTTGTTAAAAGTAGCTCGTTCATTCCGAGGCAGCTTTTACACTATCAGGCAAGATACCTCCTAACTGCGTCCTTATGCCCTACTACGTGATCGTAGTGGGGCTATTTATTATTCGATATACAATCAGTTGCGCAACGTACTATTTGGAGTATGGGGGGGTAACACATGCCGAAGGTTCTTGTCAGCGACCAAATCGACCAGATTGGAATTGATATTCTTCTGCAGGTCGCGCATGTTGATGTAAAAACGGGTCTTTCGGCCACTGAACTGACCGAGAGCATTGGGCAATACGATGCCCTGATGATTCGGTCCAGTACCAAGGTGACCACTCCGGTGATCGAGGCTGCCCATCGCCTCAAGATCATCGGACGCGCGGGAGTCGGAGTAGACAACATCGATGTTGGTGCGGCTACGCGCCGCGGCATCGTCGTGGTCAATTCGCCGGAGGGCAATACGATCGCCGCTGCTGAGCACACCGTAGCCATGATGATGAGTCTGGCCCGCTCGATTCCCCAGGCTGACAGCTCGCTCAAAAAAGGCGAGTGGCAGCGTTCCAGGTTTATTGGTGTCGAGGTCTACAAAAAGACACTCGGGATTGTCGGCCTGGGTAAAATCGGCTCACACGTGGCACGAGTGGCGCGGGCGCTGGGTATGCAGATCCTGGCCTACGACCCGTTCATCTCGATGGAAAGGGCACAGCAGATTGGCGCGCGTCTGGTAGATCTCGAACAGCTTTTTGGGGAAGCCGACTACATTACTTTGCACATCCCCAAGACCAGCGAGACAACCCACTTGATCAACCGCACGACTTTGAACCTGATGAAACGAACGGTGCGGATCGTCAACTGTGCCCGCGGTGGCATCATCAACGAGTCAGACCTGTTTGAGGCACTGCAAGAGGGACGGATTGCCGGGGCAGCCCTGGACGTCTTTGAGCAAGAACCCCTTCAGAATTCCAGGCTACCAAGCCTCGGCCGCGAGATAGTTCTCACTCCCCACCTCGGTGCTTCGACCGAGGAGGCACAGGCAAACGTGGCTATCGACGTTGCCGAGCAGATTCGCGACGTCCTGCTGGGGCTACCGGCCCGCTCGGCCGTCAACATCCCCGGCCTGAGACCGGAGGTACTTCAAGAACTCAAAGGCTACCTCGAACTAGCCGAGACGCTCGGGAATCTGGTTGGTCAACTGGCAGGCGGACGTATCACCACATTTGATATTCGTTTGCAGGGCAACCTGGCCAGCAAAGAGGCACAACCCATCATCATCGCCTCCCTCAAGGGCCTGCTCACTCCGGCTCTGTGCGAGCGGGTAAACTACGTCAACGCCTCGCTTGAGGCGAAGGACCGCGGCATCCGGGTTACCGAGACCCGTGATGCATCGGTCGAGGACTACACGGGCTCCATTCGCCTGGCAGCCCTGGGACCGGAGGGTGAACGCACTGTGACCGGGGCACTGCTCGGTCAGAATGAATTACGGATCACCAACATCGACGACTTCCCGATTAGCGTTGCGGTGAGCCGTTACATGCTCATCACCTTGCACCGCGACATGCCGGGCATCATCGGTAAGGTCGGGTCTTTGCTGGGCTCCCACAACGTCAACATTGCCGGGATGCAGGTGGGCCGCAAGTTGCTTCGCGGTGAAGCTGTTATGGTTCTGTCACTCGATGATCCCCTCCCGGAAGGGCTCATCGGCGAAATAGAGTCAGTATCGGGTATTGGCAAGGCTTACACGGTCAACTTGTAGAGTGTCCCCGGGACGCTTATTTTTGCCAGTCCAGTCCGGACTGGCAAGATTTAAAGAATTTTCTCCAGACCATAAACCAGATTCTTGAGGGCTAATACCTTGCGGATGGCCTGGAGTACACCTGGCATATAGGCACGGCGGTCAGTCGTGTCGTGCCGCAGGGTGTAAGTCTGACCATTACCGCCGAAGATGACCTCCTGATGGGCGAGCAAACCTGGTAGGCGGAGCGAGTGGATGCGTATACCCGCCATCTCACCACCCCGGCAACCCCTGAGCAATTCCTGCTCCTGAACCTCGGAAGCATTGAAAGACTTGCCCGTGCCGCTCAGCATTTGGGCGGTCTGCAAAGCTGTACCGCTTGGCGCGTCCGCTTTTTGGTTGTGGTGGAGTTCGACAATCTCGACGTGATCAAAATACTCCGCCGCCCGCATCGCCGCCTGTTGTAGCAGCACTACCCCAATCGCGAAATTCGGAGCAATAATGCACCCGGTACTGGCTTTGTCGGCAAACTCCGCCAGTTCTCGGACCTGCTCGGCAGCTAGGCCGGTTGTACCGATGACCGGACGCACTCCGTAGGCAATGGCAGTGCGAACCCGCTCGTATAGACCCCTGGGATGGGTAAAATCCACCATCACACCGGGCTGTCGCTCCTGGGCAACCATCGCGCAGGTCACCTCTAATTGGTCCGTTACCGGAATCTCGAGTGGGCCGATCCCGGCTAGCTCGCCGATATCTGCGTCGAGGTGCTGACGGTCCACTGCACCGGCCAGGGTCATGTCAGTTGCTGCACTAACCGCCCGTACCACTTCAAGACCCATCTTGCCGGTGCAACCCACCACAATCACGGGTATGGGTGCTTGTGCCATTGTTCTCCTCTGGATTTCTGATTCAGCGTAACTCAGCTATGCAGGCGCTACGGAGATGCTGTGGATCATCAAAAGCCCCGACCGGAGCCGGGGCTTTTTGAATCTGGAGCCTGGCCTACATAACAGGCTTGTTCGGGTCCACTGGTCTTGTCTTGTCGCCACGAACCTCTACATCGCCCTGGCGGTCAACGATCAATTTCTCCTCGCGAACCGTGTCAGAAACCCGCTCGGTTTCTTCTACTTCACGCTTGCCAACGGAGATTTCTTCAACCACGACAGACCGCTTCTCGACTGTCACCTGCTCTTCGGTCAGTGGGACCCGAATTTCCTGACCGGCCTCGATAGTGCCCTGAGTTTCACGACCTTCGACAGGGTGACGCTCGATGACAATTTCCTCGTGGGTCAGGGGCACTTCGATAGTCTGGTTCTCGGTAATCACTTCTTTGCGCAGAGTGACTTCGCCGCTCTGTACTTTCTGCTTGTTGACTCGCAACACTTCCTTGAGCAGCTCGATACGCTGGTTGCCCTGAGTTGCCTGGGTTGCAGCCGGTTTTACCGGGGCCACGGTACTGGGTAGAGTAGGAGTCGCGTCTTCGAATTCGACTACACCCGTATCGGCACCGTAGCGATCGAGAATGGCCAGGGCTTCCATCGAACGGCTACCGGCTCTCAACGTTACAAGGACGCCACCAGCATCAAGACCGTTCTGGAAGTAACGCGCGTCCTCCTCATCCAGACCCATGCGGGTCAAGTCACCATATGTGTTGTCAGTTTTGGTAGTGTCGGACGCACCACCAAAAAAGTTCATGATTCCACTCATCAAGCCGTCGCCCTTATCAGCAGTCGTCCGCCCGGACAGCTCCTCAATCTGATTCGAATCGAAGCCGGCTGTGCGCAGCTCGGCAATTGCCCGATCAGCACTGTCACTATCAGGAAAGAGTCCTGCAATGGTGCTTTCCGGGGTTGTTTGAGTCGTATTCATGTGCGTCCTCCACTAAGTTTCAGTGCACCATGAGGCCCTGATACTGGCACTACAGCACTAGTACGGTAGTCGTATCTTATTGCAATACTTTTTAAGGTTTGTATCGGAAGCAGGGGTGTTCATAATGCTCTTTAATGTTGGCATCGGACGCTTATAGATCCCTCTGTCCATAGGCACTATAGAGAATGCGAAAGCTCTGCCTTGCGAAGTACGATGCCCGCTTCAACCAGGGTTGAAGCGGGCATGTAGAGACTGACCAGATGAATTAGCGCGGACCGGAGAGTTGCCAGGCAGTATCGGTCACCGTCGGCAGATTGACTGATGAGGTAAAGGTGGTATTGTTCATCAGCCAGATCAGATTGCGGCCCTGGCTGGCACCCGCGCCCAGGTAGCGCCAGAGGATGTCCGGGTTGCCGTCGTTGTTGTAATCACCACTCCCACTGAGCCGCCAACTGGTGTCGCTGACGGTGGGCAGATTGACTGACGATGTGAAAGCGGTACCGTTCATGAGCCAGACCAGGTTGCGGCCCTGGTTGGCACCCGTGCCCTGGTAACGCCAGAGGATGTCCGGGTTGCCGTCGCTGTTGAAATCACCGTCACCGCTCCCGCTAATGCGCCAGTTGGTGTCGCTCACCGTCGGCAAGTCAACTGACGAGGTAAAGGTAGTGTTGTTCATCAGCCAGATCAGATTTCGGCCCTGGTTGGCACCCGTACCCTGGTAGCGCCAGAGGATATCGGGACTGCTGTCGCCGTTGAAGTCGCCAACACCCCCGATCTGCCAGTTGGGGTCGCTTACGGTGGGCAGATTGACTGATGCCACAAAAGTGGTACCGTTCATGACCCAGACCAGGTTGCGGCCCTGATCTGGAGATGTGCCCACGTAGCGCCAGAGGATGTCTGGGCGACCGTCGCCACTAAAGTCACCACTACCGACGATTCGCCAGTTGGTGTCGCTCACCGTGGGTAAGTCAATTGACGAGCTGAAGGCAGTACCGTTTGTGAGCCAGGCCAGACTGCGGCCCTGGTTGGCACCCGTGCCTATGTAGCGCCAGAGAATATCCGGCCCGCCATTGTTGTTGTAGTCGTTCACGGCGAAGTTGATTTTCGTGACGAACGCGTCCTGGAGACCAGCCTGGCTGGCTTGCAGGACTCCGGTCGTGGTCGGGAAATTGCCTGAAGAGGTTACCCCCGCTATGAAAGTGTTCCCCGAGGGTTCTACAGTAACGGCATTGCCCGCATCGGAACCGCTGCCGCCCAGATAGGTCGAGTAGACAATTGCCGTGCCCGTCGCGTTGAGTTTGGTGAGGAAGACGTCCTGGGAACCGCTGAGTGCCCCGTCAAGCCGCCGCGGGCTGAGCGGGAAATTGGTTGATTGGGTAAACCCGGTCACATAGGCATTGTTGTTGGCATCCACGGCCAGGCCGTTACCTAGATCGACATCGTCTCCGCCCAGGTAGGTCGAGTAGACCAGGGCGGTGCCTGTCGCGTTCAGCTTGGTGACAAAGGCATCCTGAGCACCGCCGAGCAGGCGGTCGTAGGCCCCGTTGGTGGTGGGGAAATTGATCGAGCTGGTAAATCCGGTCACATAGAGGTTGCCGCCCGCATCTACTACTATCTGCTCACCGCCGTTGTCGAGACTACTGCCGCCCAAGTAGGTCGAGTAGACCAGGGCACTGCCTGTCGCATTGAGTTTGGTAACAAATGCATCCCCGTTACCACCAGCAGTTGTCTGGAAAGCTCCGGCGGTGACCGGGAAGTTGATTGAATCGGTGCGCCCCGTCACGTAGGCGTTCCCGGCTCCGTCCACGGCGATGCCCTCACCGCCGTTATCGATGCCACTACCGCCCAGGAAAGTCGAGTAGACCAGGGCGGTACCTGTCGCGTTGAGCTTGCTAACAAATGCATCCTGAGTACCGGCGCGCGTAGTCTGGTAGGCCCCGGCTGTGACCGGAAAATTGGCCGAACTGGTCTCCCCTGCTATGTAGACGTTGCCTGCCGCATCCAGCGCGATACCTTCGCCGCCGATATCGGGACCACCACCACCCAGGTAGGTCGAGTAGATCAGGGCGGTGCCCGTCGCGTTGAGCTTAGTCACAAATGCATCCCCGCCACCAGCAGCAGTTGTCTGCAAGGCCCCAGTCGTAACTGGGAAATTAACCGAGTCGGTCTGTCCCGTTACATAGGCATTCCCGGCACTATCCACCACGAGGTCAAACCCACTATCAGCGGCGGCGCCGCCCAGGTAGGTCGAGTAAATAACGGCCGTACCCGTCGCGTTGAGTTTGGTAACAAATGCATCCTCTACAAGACCGTAGGTCGTGTCGTAGGCTCCGCTGCTGACCGGGAAATTGGTTGAAGTGGTGCTGCCTGTAACGTAGACATTTCCGGCTGCGTCTCTTACCACTTTTTCACCGGCATCCTGGCCGGTACCGCCCAGGTAGGTCGAGTAGCTCAAGATGGGGTCAATCACGAGTGGCAGGCCCCGGTCATAGCTTGCGAGACGAAATCCGACCTCTTGGCCCATGAGCACATACTCGCCTTCTACCGGCTGTATCCGCCCGTTCACCTGCTGGTAGATGCGGGGCTTTTGCTGACGCATCACACCACCCGGTGTGTGCAGAACCAGTTCGCCCTTTTCGTCGAGCACAATCCGGTCTGCACCACTCAATTTGAACCGGATCCGGTCGGGATCTGCACCGGGGGCGACGACAAAATCGTACTCGAGCTGCCGCTGGTTGCCGTACCAGACCAAATCGATACCCGGATAAACCTCCTGGTATCGCACCCTGGCATATTGCTCTACCCCGGTACTCCATTTGCCGGCATCCTTGCCGACGAAATAGTTGCTCACACCGGGCAATGCATCCAGGCCCTCCATCCGGGTTGCCTGGTTGGCACCCAGCAGTTGCAGGCGCACAGCCGTCGGTTGTGCGGTGCCCTTACGCAAGGACAGGACCGCCTCAGTAGGCGTCAGGAACAAACCATAACCGCTACCACGGGACACAAACTTTACCTGGGCGTCGGTCTGACCGCGATTGGTCTCGAAACTCAGAGGCAACTGATGGTAAAGATCTTTTAATCCACCCACCTCAGACTGAGAGACAGGTGAAGAGTCAGCCGGGGCAGCCTGGGCCGGCGGTGTTGTCAATATCGACACGGCCAGGGTGAGCGACAGGCAAGCAGAACCAATTAAACGGGAAGTGTACATTTTACTCATGTGAGTAATTACCAGGGGTTGAGGGACGCGAGTAGCATACAATACACCCTGGTTGATCACAATGAGTTAAACGACAACCTGAGTACCGTATTTGAGGTGAGGCAGTCGGGTCGTGATCATCCGTATTAACGGATCGATACAAACCCCGAGCCCTCCACAAGGCGCTGACCTTCATCGGTCAACAGCAAGTTGGCATACGCGACACCGGCCTGCTCGTCAAGTTTGCCGTCCCGGCGCACCATTACGAAGAGTCTGCGGGTAATCGGGTAAGAACCGTTGGCGAAGGCTGCCTTGTTGACCTGGGTGTTGCCCCCGTCAGAAAAGGGAGCCACGGTCTGGTTGGTGCCGCGACTGAGAGGCAACGGACGCACGGTCTTCTGGCCGATGACCTCGGATGCGGTTGCATAACCGATACCACCTGGTGTCGAGGCTACCTTGCGCAGGGCTTCGGTCGTGTCACGGACTTCCCGGACACTCTGACCGAGTGCACCTTCCTCAAGCACCGTCTCACGAAAGAAATCCACCGTCCCCCCTGCTTGCAGATTGCGGCTGAAGGGCACAATCTTCAAATCCGGTCCCCCGACTGCTTTCCAGTTGGTGATTTTGCCCGTGAAGATATCGCGCAGTTGGGCGAGGCTGAGTCCCGGGAGTTGTAGCTGGCGGTTGGCAAAGAGTGCGATGCCGTCGATTGCGACCGGGATCTGCTCGAGGGCAAAACCTCGCTCTTTTGCCTGGGCATATTCTGAGTCCTTAAGAGGACGGGAGGACTGGGCGAAGCTGAGTTCCCCGGCGATGAGCGATTTGATGCCCGTGCCGGAACCGGGCTTGCCGCCGACGGGCTCGACATAGCGCAACTGGAAGTCAGGGTGTGCCTTGCGGATAGCCGAGACGACCGCGTTCGAGCGCAGTGGTGCAAAGGTGGTCGAGCCGCCGTAGTTGACCGTCCCGCGGGGCACATTGGGCACCTCGGCCAGGGTCTTGTAGAAGATAGGCGTGGCTGAGGAAATTAAGGACGGATCGGCTGGTTGAGCCGGGGCCGGGGCTGTCTGAGCCGGGGTGGGTGTCGCCACTGGGGCATTGGTACCGCCGAGCCTGTCCTTGAAGAGGAAGTAGGCCCCGGCCAGAAGCACGAGGGCCGCGAGGACCAACCAGACAATTGGGGGCACACCGCCTTTTTTGAGCGGCTGGCCGCAGATCTCGCATTTTTGCAAGGTGGATGGATTGCGGTCGTGGCCGCACTTGGGGCAGGTGACGTAGTTAAATTCAGTCGTCATGGTGACCTCGTGCCTGTCTATTGCTTGCCCAGTTCTTCACGGACGTTCGCTTCGATGGTGGTCACTTGCGCGCTCGCAAGGCCCAGTTCCTCTTGCAGCTCGAGCAATTGACCCTGCTCTTCGAGATCGATCTCGCCGTCGTTCTCAAAAAATGCCCGGAACATCAGGGCATACTCTCGGATTGCTTCTTGTCCGTCTGCTTGGGGGGCGAACTGCGCGACGACGCGCTCGGCGGCCTGAGTCGAAATGGCATATCTCTGGCGGAAGCGCTCCAGCAACTGCAACTCGGTCACGGAAGGTTTCCCCCGGCGATAACAGGTCTCAACCAGTTTGGTGAATTTTTCAAGGTTACTGTCGATGACTCCCGGCTCCGGGGCGGCCACTGGCGCGGGTGCCTCCTTGATAGCAGGTGCAGGTGCCTGAGTGCCCGCCGAGGCGACAAATAGACCATGCGTCTTCACGTACTCGCCGACTGCTGCTTCCGCCGCACCGTACTCAGGGTTGTCTTTGCCGCCCGGAAGACTCTCTAGTTGCTTGAGGTAGGCCATCAGTTTCTGGTACAACCCCTGCTTGTCGGGTCGGGTGACGGCCCGCTCACCAAACACGCGAACGGCATCGTCGAGGATATCGCGCACCCGACGGTTCTGGTCGGCGAGCAGGTACTCTTTTGACTCGGTCCAGTCTGCTCCGAGCACCTGGGTCTTCTCGAGACCCGTGAGCCGGTCGCGGTATTGAAGGCGCACTTCCTCAAACCCACTGACCCGGTTTTCCTCGCGCTGTACTAGTTCGAGAGCCTGAGCCAGTAGCAGGTTTTGGGCCGCCTGGACCTCAAGCTGGGTCGTGGGCATCAGGTCCTGGAACTGGCGATTGTCCTGGTGGGTATGCAGGGGGTTTCTGTCCGACTGGGAAACGGCCCGGTAGAGCGTCCGCATCCGCTCCATGCCCTCGATGAGCCGCAAGGAGAAAGCCCCCACCTCCTGGATGAAGTAAATATGGTGCGGGTCGTTGAGGGGCCGGATGTCTTTGCTAGTGAGGGTGCTTGCCTTGCGAATCAGCGGCAGCAGCGCACTCGCGGCGGGGTCGGTCGGCTGGTTGCCGCCCTGGATGCCCACCAGACTCTGGCGCTTTTCGGAGCGGTCTTCCCAGCCGAGGCGGGCTTGCTCCTGGCTGAAGCGCAAAAACGGCTCGCTCTTTTCAAAGGTCGTCTTGACCTGGGCTTCTTGTTGCTCGACGGTCGGGTATTGTTCGAGGAATTTGCGCGCCGTTGAGACCTGAAGCTGGGTGCTGCCGACGAATTCGTCGATCGAGCGGTTTATGAGCCGATCAAAGAGATCCTTGGTGCGCAAGGTGTCGAACGTATAGAGGTCAAACAGCGGTACCCCGACGCCTGCGAGCACTTCCTGTGAAACGGTCTGGCAGACGGTCTCTTCTTTGTCGCCGAGGGTTTTGGTGTAGACGCGGTCGATGTCCTTGGCGTCGTAGAGCAGAATGCCGTTGACGGTGAGTACACCCGTCTCCCGGATATAGGTCTGCTCCTTGTCGAGAAACTGGGAACGCAACGTCTCGAGCACACGCTCGAAAGCGACGAGATCAATCAGGAGTTGCTCAATTTCCTCTCTCAGTGCGTCGATGAGCGTGACCCCCAGGGTACGGGCCTTGACCTCGACCTTCGA
>JACMIX010000049.1 GCA_014380935.1 Gloeobacterales cyanobacterium ES-bin-141
AGGATCTGAAGCTACAGTGTGCGGCTGCTCGTCCCAGTGTCGGAGCAAATCCAGGTCATCAAGGGTGGCGGAGCGTAGGTTAATCACAACTTCCATAGACTACCGATATCTGTGCAAATGCTACCTATTTATTTCTCGACAGATCCAGAATGTACTGCATCGCCGCTGTGTCGCCTTCTTCCCGCCCGAGCTGCAACGCCTCTTCTAAAGATTCCGTCGTAAGCCCGGCGAACACGCCCGAGACCTTCAAAGGTGTCAATTCGGTTGCCCCAACAACACGGCCAAACATCCGGACCTCACCCGCAAACACGTCCACCACCCAGTACTCGCCCACCCCAAGCTCTGTGTAAAGTTCGCGCTTAGTGGTCAGGTCGTCGTCAAGCGTGGTCGCGGACACTTCCACGGCCAATGCTGGTGGGTCCGTCGCGGGAATGTCGATTGGCTTGGTGCCCCGGTTGGGCCTGTTTCCGGCCTCTCCCACATAGAAAGCCAGGTCCGGCTGTGCCTCTTGTAGCCCCGTTTTGCGTAGGCTTGGGGTGATGTAGCTTTCTAGACGCAGGCCGCAGCCAAGGGCGAAGGCACCAATGATCTGGGAGAGGAGGCTGTTGTCGCGGGCGTGGGCCGGACCGACTGGAGACATCTCAATACGCATCCAACCCTGGTTGTAGTAGAACTTCGCCTGCTCATACGAGGGATCGTCCGCTAGATGCAAGAAGTTGTCCCAGGCGGCGCATATCCAGGTGTCCGTTGTCACAACTGGCATTGCCATAATCACTCGTCCAGAGAGTTGTCTTCATTTTACGGCCCTGCTCTCAGGCCGATTAGCCGCCGGACAGGTCGGCCAGGTAAGCACGCCACCCCTCGAAATACGTAATCTCCCGAGCGTCAGCGATGGCGTAAGGTTCGCACAAAAATCCCTTCACCCGTTCGCCGTCTTCGAGCACGAGCGTACCAATCACGAGCGGCTCGGGCACGGCGGCGACAAAGCTGCCAAAGGCTTCCCCGGTCATGGCCCAAACCTCGACCTCGATTCCCTGCCCATTCAGGTCCGGATCGCGGACCAGACCCGGCTTGGGAGGAACCGTGCCCGCGAGGGCATACAGGCGGTAGTTATCTGCTGTCCGACAAGCGCGTACCAGGCGGGCGTGACGCTCGGTCAACTGATAGTTGAGTGGCTGGCCACTCAGGTGCGCACCGACGACCGCCAGCCGAACCAGTGACGGGTCTGCGTTGGAGTCCGCCGTACCCACGAGGAAGGTCTCGCCCAGGGTACTCAGGGAACGGTCGTTGAAGGCCGGTGCGATGAACTGGATGCCGAAGGGCAAACCGTTCGGGCGTAAACCGGCGGGCAAGGCCAGGGCGCACAGATCCATCAGGTTGACGAAGTTGGTGTAGTAACCGAGGTTCGTGTTCAGCTTGATTGGCTCGGCCTCAACCTCTGCCTTGGTGTAGGTAGTCCCCGTGGTCGGCAAAACAAGCATGTCCATCTGCTTCCACTGGTGTGAGGCCGCCTCTTTCAATTCCTCCAGGCGGTACAGACCCCGAAAGGCATCGACCGCCGAGAACCGTGACCCACTGCTAATAATTTCGGATACTACCGGATGAATTTCCCCAGGATGTGCGAAGAGGAACTCACCCACTGCCGCCAGCCGCTCAGCTACCCACGGCCCCCCGTAAAGCAGTTGTGCTGCGGCCTGAAAAGGAGCGAAATCGATCTCCACCCGCTCGCCTCCCATACCCACGAGCCTCTCCTGGGCAAGCCTGTAGAGTTCGGCGGCCTCCACATCGCCAAAAAATTCCAACTGCGCGGCAACCGGGACACCAAACCTGAACGGTGCCCCCGCCGGTACCACGGGACCTCGCAGGACTGGTGTTTCACCTGCGACTTCGAGAACTTGCCGGGCATCCTGGCAGGTGAGGGCAAAGACCGACACGCAATCGAGCGTGTGGCAGGCCGGTACGACACCCGCTGTACTTAAAAGACCGTGGCTCGGTTTGAGACCGACAATGGCATTAAAAGCGGCGGGAACCCGGCCTGAACCGGCTGTGTCTGTGCCGAGGGCAAAGGATACCAGGGCAGCAGCCACCGCAACTGCCGAGCCCGAACTGGAGCCGCCCGCAATGTATCGCTCGTCGAACACGCAACTCGGCACACCGTAAGGTGAGCGGGTGCCGACCAGACCGGTTGCAAACTGATCAAGGTTAGTTTTGCCGATCAGTATGGCCCCGGCCGCCAGCAGCCGTTCGACCACCGGGGCTGTACGCTCTGCCACGTAGCGGAAAGCTGGACAGCCTGCCGTGGTCGGCAACCCGGCTACATCGATGTTGTCCTTGAGCGCGAAGGGAATGCCATAGAGAGGCAGGTCAGGATTGGCCTCCAGGTGCTCGGCGCGGGTGAGCAGATCCGCGAGCGGGATGCGGTGAATCCAAACGCTGTCATCACCGCGGGCATCCACACGCCGATCAATTTCGCGCACAACCTCGGCAGGCCGCAATCCCTTCCGGTAGGCCTCGCGCAGGGCGGTGATCGTCAGGTTCAGCATTATGCCTCCTCGGGCCGAATAGCTACCAGGTTCTGTCCGGCTGCAACGGTCTGGCCGCGCGCACACAAAATGGCGACAACCACACCACCCATAGAAGCAGCGACAGTGATTTCCATCTTCATCGACTCGAGGACGACGAGCGGGTCGCCTTCTTTCACCACATCGCCGACCTGAACCTGGATCTGCCAGACGCTCGCGGGCACGGGTGCCGTCTCGCCCCGACTACCGGGCGGAACGGCTTCCGCGTCAAGCTCATCCACAAGATCCGGTATGTCCAGTGCCTTTGTTACCGCCCAGCGGTCTCGCTCAGCTTCAAAGGCCGTCTGTTGTCTTGCCTTGAATTCAGCTGCCTCACCGGCAATCGAGTTCAAGAAGGCGTTGTACTGCCGCAGGTTGAACGTTTCCTCTTCAATCTGAAGCTGAAACTGACCGTGCAAGAACGCCTCTCGCAAGCGCAACAATTCGGCCCCTGTAACCGGGTAGAAGCGGATCTGGTCAAAAAAGCGCAAAAGCCACGGTTTATCCGGTTGGAAATCGGTAGTCTCCCGAAAGCGGTTCCAGACCTGGAGGGTGCGACCGACGAACTGATAACCGCCAGGTCCTTCCATGCCGTAGATGCACATGTATGCGCCGCCGATACCGACGGCGTTCTCAGGGGTCCAGGTACGAGCCGGGTTGTACTTGGTAGTGACAAGGCGGTGGCGCGGGTCCAGGGGAGTGGCGACGGGTGCCCCCAGGTAAACATCACCCAGACCCAAGACCAGGTAACTGGCCGAGAAGACAATTTCGCGCACCTGCTCGATGCTATCTAAACCATTAATCCGGCGGATAAACTCAATGTTGCTCGGGCACCAGGGAGCGTTCGGGTTGACCCCCTGCATGTATTTCTCGATTGCTAGCAGAGTCGATGGATCTTCCCAGGCAAGTGGTAAATGGACGATGCGCGAACGCACCTCGATTGCATCGACGGGAGGCAGTTCGGCTTCGGCAGTAGCAAGGGTTGCGAGCAATATTTCGAGCGCGAGAATTCGGCTGTCGTAATGTACCTGTAGCGAGCGGACACCGGGGGTGAGTTCGAGCAAACCCGGAAGCGGATGCTCCTCCAGCCAGCCCCTGAGGGCGTGGACCCGGAAGTGCAGGTTGAGGTCCAACACCATCGGCCCATACTCGATCAGTAGGTACTTGTCGCCACACAGGCGATAGGTAACAGCTACTCGATCGCCATTGGCAGGAATTTGGCTCAGAACTGCCCCGTCGAGAGCAATTTCCCGTGACTGGGCCGTTGCGTCCTCCTCAGCCATCCACGATTCAACTTCATCCAGGGAATCGGCACCGACATCGGTCATAAAAGAAGACATAGAACTCGGTTCCGCCTCGTCCGGGAAGGCACCAAGATCGGTGCTGAAAGAAGACATAAAACTCGGTCCCGCAGCTGGAATTGACCGAGTCCGGGTTAAAGTGGCGGTCCACCGGTCCTGCCACCGCTCCATGTATAGAGCCTCACTGAGTGCCAGACGGTGGAAGCGGACTGTATCACCCGGTTTGAGTTGACCGACTTTCCACAATTCAGCCTGGACCACCGTGACTGGGCAAACGAACCCACCCAGGCTCGGACCGTCCGGACCGAGGATGACCGGCATGTCACCGGTGAAGTCAACTGTGCCGACTGCATAGGCGTTGTCATGAATATTGGAAGGATGCAGCCCGGCCTCGCCGCCATCCTCACGTGCCCACCGGGGTTTCGGACCGATGAGGCGAACACCGGTTCGGGCCGAATTGTGGTGAACCTTCCAGCCGGTGGCGAAGAACATGTCGATGTCTTCGTCGGTGAAGAAGTCCGGGGCACCATGAGGGCCGTAGAGAACTCCCAGGTTCCACTCGGTGCCATAACCCGGCAGCATGACGGCCGGTTCTGGTGGAGCTACATTCTCACTGGAGGGTCGAATGAGCCGGAGTACATCCCCGGTGCGCAACGTCCGTCCGGCGTGCCCACCGAAACGCCCCAGGGTAAAAGTCGATTTGCTGCCCAGGTAGTCGGGTACGTCGAGTCCGTGACGAATCGCCAGGTAGGTGCGCTGACCGCCGCCCTCGATACTGCCCAGGTGCAGCACACCACCCGCCCGCACCGGCACGGGTACCCCGTAAGGCACCGGCAGGTCGTCAAGACGGGCTTTCATGCGGGCACCCGCGAGGCAAATAACCGTGGGCGCATTGAAGCGCAGTTCGGGACCCGTCAGCGTCAGTTCGAGGCCCGCCGCCTCGGGTGGGTTGTCCAGAATACGGTTGGCCAGACGGAAGGCAAGCGCGTCCATCGGTCCCGAGGGCGGCACGCCGACGTTCCAGTAGCCAATCCGCCCCGGATAATCCTGCACGGTGCTGTGAGTACCCGAAGCAAGTACATCAATGGTGCGAGGCACATAAATGAAATCGCTCAGGAGCCGCGTGCTCACCTGACCGGCCCGAAAGGCACTATCCGCCACCACCTGCTTGAGGTAATCGAGGTTCGTTTCGATGCCTGCTACCTCGGAATCATCGAGCGCACGGGCAAGGCATTCGACGGCTGCCTCCCGGCTCTCGGCGTGAACAATCAGCTTGGCAAGCAACGGGTCGTAGAAAGGCGTCACCTCGGTTCCCCGCTCGATCCAGCCGTCACAGCGTACGGCCTCGGGAAAGCGCACCTCACTCAGCAGGCCCGCTCCGGGACGGAAGTTCTTGAACGGGTCCTCGGCGTAGAGACGGACTTCGATCGCGTGTCCCCTGGGTGCGTGAGTATAGGCTGCCGGTACTTCCCCGGCGGCGAGGCGAATCATCCACTCGA
>JACMIX010000381.1 GCA_014380935.1 Gloeobacterales cyanobacterium ES-bin-141
ATTGTACTGGACCGGGTGCCGACGCCCAAGACAGGTTACTTTTCGTTGAGGCCGGAGGGGTTGCCCTGCTTGTACTGCAACCAGGCGGCGACGAGTAGACCGGCGATGGTGACCGGCACGAAGCCGACGACGAGGCCCAGGAGAATTGGTTCAATCACAGCGCGTATGCCCCAGTAGACAAAATCGCTTCCAGGATACTCCACCGCTGATTGCTCGATGTTCGTTTTTTAAGGATTGTTGCAGGTGGGCCTGCCCGAGCAGGGGATACCGATGGGCGAGCAAAAAAACAGTTGCTCTAGAATCCTGGGATACAGTGCATTCTCAAAGGACTTGATTATGCTTATCCCGCTGTACGCCCGTCCTCGCTGGTAGAAGCAAGTCTTCCCTGGCGTACCCTGAGCGGGCAATGTTAATTGCGAGTGAATTTAATGAGCCACATCGGGATTCTCAGCGCGCCCTTCTACAGCCATCTACAGTGCCTCTCCACGGTCGGCCGCGAGCTGCGCGACCGTGGACACCGCGTCACCGTCTTCAATATTGAAGATGTTGGAGAGCGGGTACTGGCTGGGGGTCTGGAATTTAAAGCGGTCGGCCAGTCGAGCCTGCCGGTCGGTACCCTGGCCAAGTTGGAGGCGGGCATGGTGGACTCGAAGGCCCGCATCGGCATCCGTTCGCTCATCGACATCATGCGCAACGCCAACGCCGCTATCTTTCATGAAGGTCAAGCGGCCCTGGCAGAAGCCGGGGTGGATGGGTTGCTGGTAGACCAGGATTGTCCGGTCGGGGCGACGTTAGCGGATGCCATTGAACTACCCTACGTGACCATGTGTGCTGCCGCGCCCGCCCACCGCGAGAGTGCCATTCCCCCCGCTTCCAGTCCGTGGTCTTATTCCACGAGCCCATGGGCGCGGCTGCGCAACGAGCTGGCCTTTGCCATTTTTGAACTGGTGAGCCTCCCACTTTCTGGTGATCTCAACCGCTGGCGGCGGCACTCGAAATTGCCCGCGTACCGCATCTTTGAAGATTCTTTTTCCAAGCTCGCCCAGATTACCCAGCTTCCCGCCGCCTACGACTTTCCGCGCACGGCCCTGCCGCCCCATTTCCATTACGTCGGACCTTTCCTGGCAAAACCGACCCGGCCTATTTCTTTTCCCTGGGAGCGCCTGGACGGCCGACCGCTGATCTATGCCTCGATGGGGACCCTCCAGAATCGCAACGCGGCGATATTTAAGACGATTGCCGCTGCCTGCGACGGTCTTAATGCGCAACTGGTACTCTCCCTCGGTGGCGGCGGCAGCGTGGAGGACTATCGGGATTTGCCGGGTGACCCGATTGTCGTCGCTTTTGCGCCTCAGCTGGAGTTGCTCGCCCGTGCGCGCATGGCCATCAGTCATGCGGGCCTCAACACCGTGCTCGAATGCTTCAGTTATGGTGTGCCGAGCGTTGTTATCCCGATTACCCATGACCATCCGGGGCTTGCGGCCCGTCTTGCCTGGCAGGGAGCCGGGCTGGTCGTGCCTCTAGCGAAGTTGAGCGTGCCCAGGCTGCGCGAAGCGATTTTGCAGGTGCTGCACGAAGACACCTATCAGCAACAGACAGCACGCATGCAGGCGGCAGTCCGCGAAACCGGCGGCGTCAAACAAGCAGCCGATATCGTCGAAGCAGCAATCGCCACCCGTCGCCCGGTACTGCGCGATGGCCTTGCGGTTGCCCGGTCCGGACAGTAGGCTGAATCGGGCCATGATTCACGGGGCCGCGGCGGTAGTACGGGGCACCAATCTGGGTACATTAAGTTTGATATACCTATCGGTGGCCCATCGGGTAAGTCATGGCGAACGTACTTAATTCGTCCTCCCAGGCTCAGGAAGAACTCGACCGCAAACTGGTCAGTGACCTGTTCCAACCGCGACCGGAAATTTTCTGGCCCGACCTCTTGGCAAGCGCCGCCCTCGGTTGGGGAGCTTTCGCCCTCGCCTGCACAGCCGAACTCTTTTCAGCAACGATGTTCGCGAGTACCGCTGTTGCCATCCTGGCCCTTTACCGCGCCCTCGCCTTCGTCCACGAGCTGTCGCACCTGCGCGCCAGTGTGCTCCCTGGCTTCAGCACCGCCTGGAACTTCCTGATCGGTATTCCGCTGCTATTTCCGTCTTTCGTCTACGTCGGCGTGCACGCCGACCA
>JACMIX010000382.1 GCA_014380935.1 Gloeobacterales cyanobacterium ES-bin-141
ACCGGAGTCTGGGATCCCCTTGACCTTTACGGCGAAGCCCTCGCGGCTTTCGGTATCCCTGCCGTCCACGCTGGTGGAGGCAACTTGCTCGATACCCGCGAGGCGAAGGATGCGGCTGTACTGCTCGCTTTCCTGGCCAATCCTACTGACAATCTCTCACTCGCCACCGTCCTCAGGAGCCCGTTCTTCGCGGTAGACGATCTCACGCTCTACCGGTTCGTGCAGTCTTTACCCAGGGACAACACCGCCTGGTGGTCAGTTCTGGCTGATAGCCGTCCTGCGGAACTGGAGCAGCCTGTGGGAGTGCTGACCGGGTTGCTTCGCAACAGAGTGACTCAACCTCCTCATATGCTCCTGCGCTGTGCGGACCGTGAATGCGGCTACTCGGCAGTTGCCGCCAACCTGGCCAACGGGCGGCGGCGGTTAGCGGATTGGGGGGCGTTCCTTGACCTGGTGCGGACGCTCGCAGGCGGTATTGGCGATTGTCTCTCGGTCACCCGCCGTTTGCAGAACTTGATTGCGGCCGAGGTTAAGGTCCCACGCCCTCCGCTTGAGGCTGTGAACGCCGTCTCACTCATGACTATCCACGCTGCGAAGGGCCTCGAATGGCCGGTCGTAGTTGTGGCTGATTTGACCCGCAAGCCCAACAACAATTCCCCACCAATCCTGGTCAATCCCGAGATTGGAATCGGTATGGATTGGACGGACGAAGGCGGTGAGGCGCGTAAACCTGCCCTCTACAGGCTGCTCAATCGCCTACGCAAACTCTCAGAACAAGAAGAAGCACGCAGGCTCCTGTACGTCGCCTTGACTCGGGCAAAAGATCTGGCCGTACTCACCTCCACCGAGGCGTCCGGCGGCAAACTGGATCTGCTGTTGCCGGGTCTTCAAACTTGCGGAGTTCCCCTACAGGCCCACGGGATACGCAACGAGAGCAGCCGGTGAAGACTGTAACTAACTGCTCAAGCAACTTGGAGGCCATCAGTTTTCAGGGGGTAGATAGTCTCAAGGGGGCAAGAGCTTGCCCACTGGCTCAGGACTCCGAACCACATAGGGAACGCCACCGACCTGTCACGGGCTGGAAAGCAGCCAGCGAGACAGATGCAGTAGGTACCCCCGGAAATTGATGGTCTCCAAACTCGCCGAAGAACTCACGTGGATGTGCATATTCTCATTCCTGCGGATCTATCAATTGACCGAGACCCTGCTTTGTAAATGCACGAGCAAATCTTCACCTGATTGTCAGCCACAGTACACCCGTACCTCCGTGAAGCCCGATAGCTTCTTGTGCATAGACCGGTAGCGCAATACGCACTAACAATATTCGTCCACTTCCATCTGACAATCTGGCTGGCTTTTGCATGCTCAATGCCCCTTACCAGGACAGCTATGGTCATCCCCACCGCATCCATTGCAACCACCCTCGAAGCACTCGGTTTTGACCCCGTCGAACTCGCCCGGTCACTCACAGGGCACAAACCTATCGACAACGAACCGCCAGAGAGGCGCAAGGCGGTGCTCGAGAACGCTCGGGCGTTGGGGACGGACGCTGTTGAGCGGATCCTGGACAAAAGCGACCTGTTCGGGATCAACTACCTGTCGCAGGGGTTGGTCGCGGCACAACCGGTGGCCAGACTACATGTACGCGACTTTCTCACCGGTAAACGGCACGATTGGGCAACGGGCTTCCTGATTTCCCCCCGGCTGCTGCTCACCAACTATCATGTATTCGCTTCTGCGGATCAGGCAGCAAAGAGCCAGGCGGAGTTCAGCCACGAACTGGACGACCGGGCAAAGCCAAAGCCAACTGAGCGGTTCGCCCTGGATCCGAAGGCATTTTTTGTCTCGGACGAAAAACTCGACTTCGCCCTGATCGCTGTCGCTCCTACCGCCGAGACCACCGGCAGGCCGCTCCTGGATTTCGGGTATTTACCGCTTAACCCGAAAACGGGCAAAGTATCCCCCGGAGACTCACTCAGCATCGTGCAGCACCCAGAGGGAGACTACAAGCAGATAGCCCTACGGGACAACATGTTGCTCAAAATCGACGAGGACACGCTCTGGTATAGTACCGACACCGCACGAGGCTCCTCTGGTTCTCCTGTGTTCAACGACTTCTGGCAGGTAGTCGCTCTTCACCGCAGCGGAGTGCCCGCAAAGAATGAACGTGATGAGTCTCTGGCCATTGGCGGAGGTCTCTGGACAAAGGAGATGGGCGAGACCAAGCGGTTGTACCTGGCTAACGAGGGTGTCCGCATAAGCAAAATCGTGGCCGCAGTACTCGCCGCTCGGGGCGATCACCCTCTGATACAGGGCATCTTTGAGACCGTTGGTACCCCCACCCCAGAGCCAACGAGCGGCCCAGAACAACCTAACCTGGAGTCGAGAATGAACACCTCTTCCGATAATGTCACGGCTGCCAATGGCGAGCTTACCCTCCCAGTCGTTGCTCACAATGTCGGTGGCAACCCGGCCATACTGACATCCGACAAGCCACTGCGTCTGGTCGTGCCTTTGACTATCACCATCGAGTTTGGAGGAGTGGGTGGTACCGTGCAGGACGTCGCCTATGTCTCCGCCGATGCTACACAGGAAAGAGCGTCAGCCCGCCGGAACTACTCAGACCGCAGGGGGTACGACCCGAGCTTTCTTGGGGTAGGGCCTGCCGTGCCGCTTCCGAAACTGAACCCGGCCATGGCTCAAAAAGCCGCCGTCAACACCCAGGCCGCTGCTGGCACCGAACCCCACGTGTTGCCCTATCAACACTTCAGCCTCGCGATGAACAAAGAGCGCAAACTCGCCTTCTACACCGCTGTGAACATCGACGGCGCCGCTAGCAGACGCTTACCGCGCGACAAAGACAGTTGGGTAAGCGACCCGCGCATCGGGGCTAATGAGCAGACCGACGATGCCCTGTATAAAAATAACCAACTCGATCGCGGGCATCTGGTGCGGCGTCTTGACCCAGTCTGGGGTCCAGACGAGGCAACCGCGAAGGTTGCTAACGATGACACGTTCCACTTCACCAACTGCTCACCCCAGCACGAACGCTTCAACCAGAACGACGCCACCTGGCAGGGCTTAGAAAACTACATCCTCGACAACGCCGACGTCGAAAACCTGCGGGTGAGCGTTTTTACAGGTCCTGTCTTGAGCCCGACCGACAAGAAGTACCGTGGGGTACAGGTACCGCAACAGTTCTGGAAAGTGCTCGTCTTCATGAAACCCGGAGCGAAGCTCTCGGCCACTGCCTACCTGTTGACACAGGTAGAACTGGTCAAAGACATAGAACTCTTCAGCGATGACCGAGAAGTGGCTTCCTTCCAGGTGACGGTACAGCAGTTAGAGCAACTTACGGGACTGGATTTTGGCAACCTCACCACTTTTGACCCGCTTGAAACAAGAGAAAGCACTGGAGTGAGAATCGCCCTGACCGATTACGGAAAGCTCGTCCTCTGAGCCACACCCAGCTGTTGCCTGCAGTGCATCTGCGCAAACTGGAATCGTGAATACCATCGATGAGGATAAGCCATAACACCTACCTTATAAGCTGTTGATTAGTTCGGGTTTGTTCTCGCGTGGGCTGTTTACCAACGTAGACACCGTATGGGCACTCATCCGGCTCGACGGGTACGGGCGCAACAGCGGCAGCACCGCTTCTGCCTGGTGCTCACCTGGGTCGAGCCACCGCTCGTAATCATCGGCATTCAGGATGACTGGCATCCGCTTGTGGATAGGCAACATCAACTCGTTCGCTGCCGTGGTGATGATCGTACAAGTCTCTATCTCCTCCCCTGCCTTGCCGCTGCGCTCCCACAATCCGGCAAAAGCGAACACCCCGCTGCCTTCGAGGCGGATGTGGTAGGGCTGCTTCTTGCCCTCAACTTGCTTCCACTCGTAAAATCCGTCCGCGATCACGAGGCAACGCCTAGAACGCAAAGCGGAGCGAAAAGAGGGCTTCTCGGCCACGGTCTCTGACCTTGCGTTGATCATCCGCGCACCGATTGACGGGTCCTTGCTCCAGGAAGGGACCAGGCCCCATCGCACAGCTATTGCACTCCTGCCTTCAGCTGTAGCTCTGACTGTGAGCACGTTCTGAGTCGGGGCAATGTTATAGCGCGGCTCAACGGCAGGAGGGGCCGTGAGCGCAAAGGCTTCGGCGATGGCTTCAGTAGATTGACTGAGAGTAAAACGACCACACATACCTTCATTCTACCAGTGACATGGACAATAGTTCTCAGGCGGGGAGCCTCAATCTGATGCAATGACGCTCGCGGCCTATGATCAATTTTCGGCTAGAACCGACACCCCGACAGCTGCCGAGCTGGCGAACTTAATGTAGAAACTGTATCGCGGCATTGAGGTTGGCCAAACCCAGACCCATCAGTGCTCCGACCGCAACTGGTCCGGCTTGCTCCATCACCTCATCGCTGAAGTACCCCTGCACCATCAGTAATCCTGCACCGGCAAGGGTGATCGTGCAAGAGAGCGTGAACCCCAATAGCAAACCAGGCAGTAAACCGGCCACCGCTATCCCAGACGCCAGTCCAGCCACCGTCCCCCACAGTAGTTCCCGTGATGGCCCGAATACCTGCCAGACCA
>JACMIX010000383.1 GCA_014380935.1 Gloeobacterales cyanobacterium ES-bin-141
ACCTCGACCTTGCCACGGCAGGTGGATATACCTCCGGCACCGTCTCGGTGTTGAAAAACAACGGAGACGGCACTTTCGCCGAGGCTCAAGACTTCGCGGCTGGAGTCGGGCCGAGCGCGATAACGCTGGGGGACCTGGACGGAGATGGCGACCTTGATGTGGCCACGGCAAACCTCGACTCCAATGACGTGTCGGTGTTGGCCAACAGCGGGGATGCAACCTTTACCACTCCTCAGAGTTTCATTGTCGGAGGCAGCCCCTTTTCCGTGACGGTCGGGGACCTGGACCGTGATGGCGACCTCGACCTTGCCACCGCAAACCTCCTCTCTGACAATGTGTCTGTATTGCAGAACCTGACGCCCACTCTGCAATTGAGCCGGTCTGCCAACCGCTCCAACCCACTCCCTCTTGCCGGCAAAACCGTCTCGGGCAACATCTACGTCTTTGCGAGCGGCAAGGATACAGACTTCAAGCGCGTGCAGTTCTACCTCGACGACCCGGATAGAAGTAGCGCGCCGATTCGCCTGGAGCGGTCAGCCCCTTTCGACTTTGCCGGTGGTACGAACATGGACCCGACTGTTACTCAGGCACGCCCCTTCGACACACGCACACTCGCAAACGGACAGCACACGATCACGGCCACGTTCGCCCGCACTGACGGTACCTTCCGCACCATCACCTCGACCTTCACCGTCGCCAACTGAAGATCCGCCCGGCAGACTGTCCCGTATACCCTGCAGAACCTACCGGGCGGATATTGCCATGAAGAGCGCCGTTGCTTATATCTTTGGTCCGACTACCCACACTTTCCAGCACTGGTCCTCGCCAGTAACCTTAACGACAGAGACATCCGCACCGTGTTGGTACTCACACTCGGGCACCAAACGAAAGATCTGCCCCTCAGCTAACTCCCATTACCCGACCGGCTTACAGTACAATGGGGAAAGAAACAGCAGCGAAAGGAATGGGCGATGACGGCAGGACTGATGATGCACGAGCAGTGCCTTCCGATTGTCGAAGAGACAGTCGGCGAACTGGCCCAGTGCTGGGAGGGACAATCTCCCACGGCCACAATCGAGCAGGCGGTAGAAGCTTTTGGTGAATCCCTCGTGCTTGCCTGTAGTTTCGGTTCTGAGAATGTTGTCCTTATCGATCTGCTCACCCGAGTATGGCCCGAGGCCCGGGCGCTTTTCATTGATACCGGTTACCACTTTGCCGAAACCCTTGAGCTCAAAGACCGCATCCTGGAGCGTTATCCGCGGTTGCGCCTCGAAGTTGCAAAACCCTTGTTGACAGTCGAGGAGCAGCAGGCCCACTACGGCGAACGGCTTTATGAGCATCAGCCCGACCAGTGCTGTGCCCTGCGCAAGGTGGAGCCCCTCAACCGGGCACTGCGTCCCTACAAAGCCTGGATGACCGGCATGCGCCGCGAACAGGCTCACACCCGCACTGGCCTTGGCGTTGTTCAGTGGGATGCCCGGCGCGGGATGGTCAAGTTCAATCCACTTGCACACTGGACGGACCGCCAGATCTGGACGTACATCTTCAAACACCAGTTACCCTACAACCCGCTTCACGACCAGGGCTACCCGTCTATCGGTTGCTCGCCCGCCACCTGCACAGCCGCGGCAGTTGCGGGAGCAGACTCGCGCTCCGGACGCTGGCAGGGCAAAGCCAAAACCGAATGCGGGTTGCACCTTTAAGGTATACGGCCTGGTTGCAGCCTGCGGTGAGAGACTCGAACGGTTGTGCACCCACGAGCGCTACTTTGCTACGCGGGTATCTAGAAATGGTCGTCGGTGTGACGCTCCGTTACACTAAGACCGGTTCAGGCGCGGTCCGGACAGCTACTATCAGGTGAGTGTGGACGTCGAGCCATGGACCTGTTTGATCACCGCCGCCTGCAAGTTACCGAGGCCGAGGCACCACTCGCGGCCCGCCTGCGGCCGCGTACACTCGACGAATTTGTGGGTCAAGACCACATCCTCGGTCCGGGATGCCTTTTGCGTCGGGCAATTCAGGCCGACCGAGTAGCTTCGATCATCTTTTGCGGTCCGCCGGGTACTGGCAAGACAACCCTGGCACGGGTGATCGCCAATACCACCCGCGCCCACTTCATCCCCATCAACGCGGTGCTCGCAGGTGTCAAAGAGATCCGCGCCGCAATCGAGACCGCCCAGGAGCGGCGTGGACAGCACGCCCAGCGCACCATCCTGTTCATCGACGAGGTGCACCGGTTCAACAAAGCTCAGCAGGACGCCCTGCTGCCCTGGGTGGAGAACGGCACCATCGTCCTGGTCGGGGCCACGACCGAGAACCCCTACTTCGAGGTCAACAAAGCCCTGATTAGCCGTTCGCGTGTGTTCGAGCTCAAGTCCCTCGATGAAACCGACCTGCGTGAGATTGCTGCCCGGGCTCTGGGCGATGCCGAGCGCGGCTACGGGAGGTGGCCTGTGCGGGTCGATGCCGACGCCCTTACCCATTTCGTGGATATCGCGGACGGGGATGCCCGGACGATGCTCAACGCGCTCGAACTGGCAATCGAGACAACACCCGCGGACGCGGCGGGTGAGATTCATATTACCCTCGGGATCGCGGAGCAATCCATCCAGCGCCGCGCTGTCCTGTATGACAAGGACGGCGATTCCCACTTCGATACAATCAGCGCCTTTATTAAGAGCGTGCGCGGCTCAGATCCTGATGCGGCTCTCTACTGGCTTGCCCGCATGGTCCACGCCGGTGAGGACCCACGTTTTATCCTGCGGCGGATGGTCATCCTCGCAAGCGAGGATATTGGACTTGCCGACCCCCAGGCAGTTGTAGTCGCCCTCGCTTGCGCTGATGTATTTGACCGGGTAGGCATGCCGGAGGGCCGCTATCCGCTTGCCCAGGCAGCGCTCTACCTGGCGACTGCTCCCAAGTCAAACAGCGTCGCGGGCTTCTTCGATGCGCTCACGGCTGTCGAGCGCGTGGGGGCCGAGGTTCCCAACCACCTCAAAGATACGAGCCGCGATAAGCAGGGACTCGGGCACGGAGAGGGCTATCTCTACCCCCACGCTTACCCCGAACACCGGGTAGCCCAGCAGTACCTGCCCGACAGTCTACTGGGCCAGGTCTTCTACAAGCCCTCAGACCAGGGTTTCGAAGTCGAGATCGGTACACGCCTGGCCCAGTACAGATCTGAAGCCGAGCCCGAAAGCAGCTCCTGAAAGCACTCATACCCATCTGCAGGTGGAAGTTATCTTGATATGGTAGAGCCAAACTATATTGCAGTAACGGTAATTTAATGTCTATTCTGACGATTGACGCTATTCGTGAGGTAATTGTCTCTTGGAGACAGCCGGGTCTGGCGCGCATCGTGGCCCTACGGTGTGGCACCAAGCTCAGATCCTGGTCCATACAGATGTGGAGGAGACATCCGTCCGGAACTTCCCCGGAATGGGAGCCCAGACGCTCAGTATTGAGGTCGGGCTGTTAGAGCAAAAATGGTCCAGTCCGGTTTGTCGTAAACTGCTAAAAGATTGCCTGATTTTAACGGGGATGGACGCACTGTGAGGATTGAGCAGCGTCGCAGATTAGTCATGGCTGTACTAGTGGGTAGTTGCAGTTTGCTTATCGGGCTGCAGGTATTTGCCGGAGCAAAAGCTCCACCGTCCGCATCCGGGCCAGCCCGAATTGCTCCTCGAGGGATGTACGCCCCACCCCGGGGGGATGTGCGTCTGGTAGTCATCAGCGACCTTAATAGCCAGTACGGCTCGACGAGTTACGAGCCGCAGGTGGATCGGGCAGTCGCGCTCATTCCTGGTTGGCAACCCGACATCGTTCTGTGCGGGGGCGACATGGTAGCAGGACAGAGCCCGTCACTCAAGCGCGAAAAGATC
>JACMIX010000050.1 GCA_014380935.1 Gloeobacterales cyanobacterium ES-bin-141
ACGGTCGCGCGCGTACGCGAGCGCGTACCCTTCCCGACACCCATCGAGGTCGAGACCGAGAGCCTTCAGCAGGTAGAGGAGGCACTGGCCTGCGGGGTGGATATCATCATGCTCGACAATATGCCCCCCGACCAGATGGAGAAAGCCGTGCGTCTGATTGCCGGTCGAGCGGTCGTGGAAGCCTCCGGCAACATCACCCTCGACACCCTTGAAAGCGTGGCGAAGACGGGTGTGGACTATATCTCAACCAGTGCCACGATTACCCGAGCTACCTGGCTTGATATCAGCCTGGACCTCGAACTCAACCAGCTTTAATTTGTACGGATCGAAATGGAGGCCACATGACCACTATCACCCTCAATCTCAAGCCATTATTCACTCTCGATGATGAGGCTTTTGAGCAGCTCTGCCACCACAACCCTGAAATGCGCCTCGAACGCGCAAGCACTGGAGAACTGATCGCTTTGGCTCCTGTAGGTAGCGAAAGTGGATACTACAATCTCAATCTGTCTGGACAGCTCTGGCTATGGAGCCAGCAAACCCAATTGGGAGTAGCCTTCGATTCCTCGGCTGGATTTACTTTACCCAACGGAGCCATTCGTTCTCCTGATGCTTCCTGGATTCGCCAGGCACGCTGGGATCAACTGACATCCCAGCAAAAGCGCAAATTTGCTCCTATATGTCCTGATTTTGTTTTAGAACTCATGTCTCCCAGTGATGAGCTCGCGGCTATCCAGGGGAAACTGGAAGAGTACCGAGAGAATGGCGCGGGGCTTGGCTGGCTCATCGATCCCGAGTCCCAACAAGTACATATCTATCGCTCTAGTCAGCCCACGCAAATTCTTGAGCATCCCAATACACTTTCAGGCGAAGAGATATTACCTGGATTCGCCATGAGCCTGGTAGTCATCTGGCCTTGAGGCTGATAGCGAACAATCGTCTCCCCCTTTCACCCCATCTGCTGTCTTTTCGCACTTAGTGGATCGCATGTAATCCACTAAGATAGTAATAGAGCGGTAACAGATAACATGTTATCTTTTAACTTTGATACACCGAAATCCATCGTCCGCAGTCTGGCTGAACGAGCACGGGGGCGCAGGCTCGCCCTCGGACTGACGCAGGAGGGGTTGGCGCGGCGTTCCGGTGTCAGTCTCGGCACGCTGAAGCGCTTCGAGCGCACCGGTCAAATTTCGCTAGAAACCCTGCTCCAATTGGCCCAGGTGCTCAACGCGTTCGATGGGTTCAACGCGCTGTTCACCGAGCCCGAAGGATTACCCGCAACGCTCGATGAAATATTGGCTGAGCCCAAAAAACCTCAGCGGGGAAGGCGGTCGTGACCCTGGACCCGGTCGATGTGTTAAGCGTCGGTCTCGAGTTGAAGGACGGTACCACTCTGCCTGTCGGTCGTCTGGGCGCGCGCAGGCGGCGCATTTTCTTTGAGTTCGACCCGGCTTTCTTGCGGTCCGGTTTACCCCTCTCCCCTTACAAGTTGCCTCTTGAGTCGGGGGTGCATGTCGCAAAAGAAAGTATCTTCGACGGCTTGTTCGGGGTGTTCAACGACAGCCTACCCGACGGTTGGGGGCTGTTGCTGCTCGACAGGCAACTGCGCCGTCGGGGCATCGAACCGGGGGCGTTAACGCCCCTCGACCGGTTGGCAATGGTCGGTTCCAACGCAATGGGTGCCTTGCGCTACGAGCCGGACCGTGCGCCGGTCTCCGCTGACAACCAGCCGCTCGTTCTGGACGATTTGGCAGCGGAGGCCGACCGGGAGCTTTCCGGCACCCCAAGTGAAATCCTGGAGAGGCTTGTGTTGCTCGCGGGCTCCTCGGCGGGAGCCCGCCCGAAGATTCTGGCCAACGTGTCTGCGGACCGGTCGGTGTTGCAACAGGGAACAGGTCCACGCCCTGAAGGGTTCACCCCCTGGCTCATCAAGTTCCGGGCATCGGGGGACGACGCCCAGACCGGCACGGTTGAGTATGCTTACAGTTTGATGGCCCGGGCTGCCGGACTCGAGATACCGGAGACGCACCTGTTCGCTTCGAGCAGTGGACCGGGGTATTTCGGCGTGCGACGGTTCGACCGTACAGAAAGCGGGGCGGTCCACATGCACACTGCGTCGGGACTGTTGCACACCGATCACCGCTTGCCCTCGCTGGACTACGACAACTTGCTCAAAGCGGCCCGCTGGCTGACCCGCGATATGACAGAAGTGGAAAAGCTCTACAGGCTAGCTGTGTTCAATGTCTTCAGCCACAACCGCGACGATCACCCAAAGAACGTTTCTTTCCTGATGGATGCCTCGGGGCATTGGTGTGTATCACCCGCGTATGACTTGACCTTCTCAGCCGGTCCTGGCGGGGAACACAGCATGATGATAGCTGGCGAAGGCCGCTCGCCTGCTCAGAGTCATATTCAACGCCTGGGCACGGACATAGGAATTGCACGCAAAAAAGTGCTCTCCATTATTGAGGAAGTCGCTACCACCGTGGCGAGTTGGCCGACTTTCGCCGCCCATGCCAGGGTAAGCGAGGAGAAAGCCGAGCGCATCCAGCAGGTCTTGAACCGCATTGCACTACAAGTACAGAAATGATTCACAAACAGTGACGATCAAGGGCAACCATCTACTTACTGGGGGAGGCGTTGCTGCTGAGCAAATGCTCTTCGAGTTGCCTGGGGTCTATACCCAGGGTTACAAGAACGAGTATTGCTACGTCTTCATCCTGCTGAAGTAGTCCGAGCAACAGGTGCTCAGTGTCGGTACTCTCGCTTCCCATGCGCCTGGCTTGTTCGTGGGAGTATTCCAAAACTCGTATAGTGCGTGGAGTGAAAGGAAGTCCGTCTCCTACAAACCCGGTACCAGGACCACGACCAATGATCTTCTCGAGGGTAGCGCGGGCAGTCCTGAGGTCGAGGCCAGATGAGTTGAGTGCCTGGGCAGCAAGACCTGTTTTTTCTTTGAGCAGCCTAAGTAGAATTTGCCCAGTACCTACAAACCTGTGGTCCAGAGAGCAAGTTTCGTCCTCAGCCTGGTGCATAACCTCTAAAGCTTGCTTAGAGAGGTTTTTGAGAAGTTGTTTGTTGTGCGAGCGAGTCGGTTTGTTATTAGCAGCCGGCAGGATTGGCTCTGCGCTCACTGCCTGTAGTAGCTGATCGCGCAGTAATGAGAGATTCACGTTTAAGGCAACGAGCACTTGTACCGCCTTGTCCTCTAACGGCAGTAGCAAGATGCCTGCCAGCAGGTGCTCGGTGTCGATGAAGTCATGCCCCAACTGTTTGACCCCATTCATAGCCAGTTGCAGCAGATTGTCGGCTTCCCCAGAAAAGGGTATCTCTACAGGCACAAAGCCGGAGCCTTGATCGACTATCTTCTCGACTTCAACACGGGCATTTGTGAGTCCAACACCTAAAGAGTCAAGCACTTGAGCAGCTATCCCTGTCCCTTCACCAACCAATCCAAGTAAGAGCATTTCAGTGCCCACAAAACTACAGGC
>JACMIX010000384.1 GCA_014380935.1 Gloeobacterales cyanobacterium ES-bin-141
GAGTTCCCAGATCCTGGCAGTCAAACCGCGCTGGAACACCTCGAGACTCGAATCAGTCCCCGGAAGAAAAACTAACATGCTTACCCTGCCCTGACAAAATGGGAGACGGACCGCCAGGAACTTCTCATACTCGAAGTATCGGTACTGACCCATTTGCGACATCATCGGGTGCTTCTTCTGACGACCGTCTGTCAGAGTAAAAGTACCTTCCCGTGCCTGGTCAAATTTCTTCTGCCAGCTGCCCTTGAAGTAGACCGCATTGATGAGCAGTAGAGCATCTTCGGCTTTAACTGTGTCGATGATTTTAGTAATTCTTCCTTGTGTTTTATCGTTCACCCACTGGTTGATTCTGTCAGGAGCAGCTGGATTGGTGAAATTCAGTATCGACACTTCAGCATTGTAGAAATCCTTGTTTCTTTGCACAAACTCCGGTCTTAGAGCAAGACCCTGCCTGGCCCACAAGGAATTGGCAATTGAAAGCCCGACCTGGGGATCAAGGTTCTCAAGCGACTCTTTCAAACTGGCGTTCGACCGGTTTACCTCCTCTAGAGTCAGGCCTTGCAAGTTCAACGCACTGGCCATGGCCTGCCGGGTATCGCCATCTGCACCGTTGTAAACCATCGAGAGGGCAAGGGCTGCACTAGCAGGCGATACGAAGATATTTTTGTTGCCCTCGCGCTTAATAATCTCCTCGAACAGCTTGAAGCCAAAGCCTGTATTTGCAGAAACAACTCTTTTGTCAATCGTGTGCGGCTCCTGGGCACCGGCAAACGACAGAAACGGTCCAAGGCAACCGATAATGAATATGCTAATTGTGTAGATAAGAGTTTTCATAGCTTGTTATGTGAAGGTAATATCTAAGACTCAAAGACTACGCGGATACTAAGGGTGTTCCTGCACTACAACAGCAGGCCCATAATGGGCGGCGGACTGATTTTGAGCGGCAGCCCACATCTGATCCCCATACGAAAAATGCCACCATTCACGTGCGTGCTGGTTGAAACCTGCTCCTCTCATCGCGTCGCACAACAAAACTCGATTCTGGTGAAAAGTCCGTCCCGGCTCGCTGCACGCATTGCCAAAATAATCAGGGTACGAACGCTCTGAGATCTCATCAATGGGTGAACCCATCTCTACAACCTGCTCCCGCCGTATTAACGTGAGATCCACCGCTGCCCCGGTGCTATGGGGAGGGGGAGTAGCCGGGTCGGAACTCGGCGCGGCCCAGAACTGATAAACCTCGGTATAAAGGGCCGAGCGTTGTTGTGGAGTGAGACCTTCCGGAGACAGCCCCAATCTGGTGGCCTGCTGTTTGAAGGTCCACTCAACCATGAATTGCTGGACTGCAACCGGCCGGTACGCATCGAAGATGTGCACACTCAGTTCCGAGTGGTGCCGCTGCAAAAGGCTCTGAGCTTTTAGAAGACGCGCAAGTACTCCACTGCGCAGCATAAAGGGCGAATGCCTGCCGTAGGGCGCTCCCAGACAGGCATACGGGTGGTGGTCCACACGGCTAATCCAAACCGGCAGTTCCTGGAGCGGTTCACCGCACTCCTGGATGGGCACATGCCGGTAATCCATCAGCGCGAACCAGTCGTCAGGTTCATGAAGCGGGTGAACTGGTTTTCAAACAGAAGTTTGACCGTACCGGTAGGACCATTGCGGTGCTTGACGATATTGACCTCGGCGATGTTGCGCTCGGGGGAATCCGGGTTGTAGTAATCATCTCGGTAGAGCATCAGCACCAGATCCGCATCCTGCTCGATACTGCCACTCTCGCGCAGGTCCGAGAGCATCGGGCGTTTGTTGGTACGAGCCTCGACACCACGAGACAACTGCGACAGGGCCATCACCGGCACGCGCAGCTCGCGGGCCAGCCCTTTGAGTCCTCGGGTGATGCGTGATATCTCCTGCACGCGGTTGTCGGAGCCTGCTCCCTCCATGAGCTGCAAGTAGTCGATCATCACGAGGCCGAGGCGTCCGCCCTGCTCGGCCTGCAACCTGCGCGCCTTCGAGCGGATTTCGGTCACGGTCGCGTTTGGGGAGTCGTCGATATACAGAGGCAGGCTCGCGAGCCGACCGATCGCCTGACCAACTCGCTGCCACTCGTTTTCGCTAATGCGGGCGGAGCGCAGACGATGGCTCTCGACCTCGGCCTCGGCGCACAGCAAGCGCTGCACCAGTTGCTCCTTGGACATCTCCAGACTGAAGACCACGGCGGGGAGGTTGGCTTTTTGGGCAATTTTTTGGGCAATAGTCAGGGCGAAACTCGTCTTACCCATGCCGGGTCTGCCGGCCACGATGATGAGATCGGAGGGCTGCAGACCCTGGGTGTAGTTATCGAGGTCATAGAAGTCCGTCGGGGTGCCGAAGATGTTGCTGCCCTGTTGGTAGCGCATCTCCAGTTGCTCAAAGATATTCATGAGCACCTCGGAGGCCTGGACCAGTGAGCGCTGAACATGCTCCTGGGTGACGGCAAATATCTTCTCCTCCGCCGAATCGAGGAGTTTGGGGACCTCCGTGGTCGTGTCATAACCGAGAGCAGCTACCTCCTGCCCTGCCTGAATGAGCATGCGCCGCTTATATTTGTCCATCACCAGCCGGGCATACTGGTCAATGTTGATTGTGTTGGTGGCGGCGTCTGTCAGACGGAGCAGATACGAGCGGCCGCCAACCTTTTCAAGCATCTTGTTGTCCTCCAACCACGCGCTCAAACAGGGCAGATCGGTGGGCCTGCCCTGACTGTGCAGCGAGAGCGCCGCCCGGTAAATCTCTTGGTGGGAACCGACATAAAAGGCTTCTGGCCCAAGGTGCTCGACGACCCTGGAAATGGCTTCTGCATCCATCTGAATGCCACCCAGGATGATCTCCTCGGCCTCGATGTTCTGGGGCGGAATGCGCTCTTCGATGAGTCGTCTCTCATGGCAGTTCGATATCTTACCCCAGGTATGGTGTGCCAGCCAAGACCAAAGGTCCTTTACAGATGTCAAGTAATACCCGACAGCAACCGACCCTGAGACATTGCGCTCAAACGCACCTGAGAGTGCTGGAACGGTCCTGCCATCAGGGATAGCTCAAATGGAACGATAGGACTATCAAAGATTCACACCGGAGTCCCCCATGACCACCCAACGCCTCAACCGCCGTCACACACTGCAAATTCTCGGGGCAGCTGTTGGGGTAAGCGTTCCGCTCGTGGCCTGCGCAACGATGGTACACGCGGCTTCCACGGGACTCATGCCCGCGTTTGCAACGGGTGCTCTGCCGATGGTCCTGCTGGCCGCGGTATCACTACTGGCCATGTGGGTGTGGACGGAAACGGTGGACTAGAGAACTTTTTCCCCGGTACTCTGAATAAGAACAACCGGGCAGCAATGGATGCAAACGAATCAGAAGCAGTTGATCATTCACGGTGGGCTGAGCGCAGAGGACCTCCCGGAAGAGGACAGGCAAGTACGTCGAGAAGCACTCCGGGACATACTGGCCGAGGGCCACGCGGTTCTCGACCGCCAGGGCGCCTATCAAGCAGTCATTCGCAGCTGCGAACTTTTAGAAGATTGTCAGCTCTTTAATGCCGGGACCGGGTCAACCATCCAGCGCGACGGCCAGATTCGGCTCAGCTGTGGGTTGATGGATGGTCATCGCCAGAGTTTCAGTGGTCTGGTCAACGCCCGTCTTATTAAGAATCCCATCCATCTAGCGGCAAAATTACAGACCCTCGGCGACAGGCTGCTCGACAGTACTGGTGCTGAGTTATTTGCCCGCATGTCGGGTGCTGAGGTCTACGACCCGGCTACCTCTAAAGTTATCGACCGTTGGGCGCGGCATCGTTTCGAAGACCACTTCACCCGTACTCACGGTACCGTGGGCGCAGCAGCAGTAGACGCAGAAGGTAGGCTGGCTGCTGCGACCTCGACTGGGGGACGATTCATGGCCGGGGTGGGCAGGGTGAGTGATTCGTGTACTCCAGCCGGCAACTACGCCAACGACTGGTGCGCGCTCAGTTGCACGGGGCACGGGGAGGATATTCTCGACGAAGCTCTGGCTGTGCGTGTTGTGGTACGAGTTACGGATGGGATGAGTCTCGTGGATGCTGTAGAACGCTCGTTTAGCGAAGCACGGGAGCGGGGCCGGGATCTCGCCGCAATCTGCGTGGATCGGAGCGGCAATATTGCCTGGCAGGCGACATTGGGCATGCTGGTGGCGGCCTATTTTGATCGTGAGATGTTCAGGGCAACCTTCTAGCAGAAATCACCATTCCTCGAGGCGATGCACCTGGTCGCGCAGGTGATGGAGCAACTCGTCATACCAGGGCTGCACCTCCAGATACCCGACTGCCCGTGCAAGTTCGGCCAGGCAATTGTCCAGGTGGTGTGCTTTTCCACTGTGCTGGTAGAGTTTGATTTCTGTTTGTACAAACAAAATCAGGTTTGCAATGTCCTGGTCGTGGCGCATTGATAGCCCTCAAGCCCTTTTCTAAGGAAAACATTTCAGCCCGGATAGGGGACAAAATTCATGTCGCACGTATAGAGAGTGTAGTTTTTGTAGACTAACGCTTCTATCTTGGGTATTATTTCTGGACTGTTCGCTAAAGTCAGACATCTACTTAGTAGACACTATCCTATGCAGCCTCTACGTCATCATCTCTCGAGCTTTACACCTACCAACTCGGTACCTGTCTTTATCGGTCTGACCTGTTTTTTGTTAAGCGACGCGACATCCAATATTGCAGGTGGTGTCCTCAATGGCACTTCTACCTGGCTTGGAGTCGGGTTCTCTGATGCGCTTGTCCTGCAATGGACCTATGGGCTTTGCGCCGGGCTCTTCTGGCTAATGGGCGTGGGCTTCGGTATTTTCCTGGCTCTGCATCTGATTGACTGGATTTTTGGCCACCTTATTTTTGTGCAGCCCTCGAAGCTACTCAAAGGCGACACTTCGACTGCTCAGGCTGTGACTGCCGTGGTCTTGATCAGTGCCCACAAAGCCCTCGCACCCTTTCTAACCGTGGGTGTGGCAGAAGCCGCAGCGCAAAATTTGGCTACCTGGATTCCGACTCTCCTGCTGTCATCGGGTTACGTATTCACCGGGCAGATAGTTCAGGCAATGCAGACCTGGCAGATGTGGTGGCTGTATTAGGGCTGTGGCACCTGTAGATGCCTGGTGAAAAACTGAATAATTCGCTCTTCGAGTCTCTCTTTGACGGTCGGGTCAGGGACCATGTGGGTAAAGCCGTTGAGGGGCAGGAACTCGTGCTGCTTGCCAGCTTTAAAGAGAGCGTCTGAGAGCTTCAGGGTGTGTAGGAAAAACACATTGTCGTCAGCCGTTCCGTGAATAAGCAGCAACGGTCGCTCGAGACCCGCAGCGTAGGTCAATAGCGAGCTTGCTTCATACCCGGCCTGGTTCTGCTCAGGCAGACCCAGGTACCGCTCAGTGTAATAGGTATCGTAATCACGCCAATCAGCTACCAATGCGCCAGCCACTGCTGCCTTGAAGACAGTGGGTCGGCTGAGTGCCGCGAGTGCCGACAGGTAGCCGCCGAACGACCAGCCTGTGATCCCCACCCGCTCGAGGTCCATCTGGGGATACTGTTTGCCCAGGGCCATGAGCCCGCTTACTTGATCTTCGAGGGGAAGCTGGCCGAAATTGCCGTAAATGGACCGCTCCCAGTCCCGTCCCCGGCCCGGTGTGCCTCGCCCGTCGATGGCAACGACAATAAAGCCCCGGTCCGCGCGCCACTGGGCCAGAAGGTAGTCTTCCATGGCGGCGGAGACGCGTGTAAACCCGGGACCACCGTAGACATCTACGATGACGGGGTAACGCTTTTGGGGATCAAAGTCCTGGGGCCGCGTGACACTACAGTAAAAACCCTTGCCCTCGCCCACCTTGAGGTATTCGGTGGTTGGGATGAATGGAGGTTCCTCTGCTACTGAAGGCAATTGTGCAATCGGCTCACCGCTTGCTTGGTGGACGGTAAAGCCCGGCATTGTAAGGGGTGTGCGGGTCTGTTGCACATAATAGGAGTGATTTTTTGCAAAGACAGCCGAGTATTGGCCTGTCTGAACGCTCAAGCGTACGGGCTTGCCACTGTCTAGCGAGACCCGCCACAGATGATCCTGGGTAGGATCGTCGCTTGCCAGGAAGTAGACCTGCCGGGCCTGCATGTCTATGCTCGGAAAACCCCGCCTAGCCGCACGGTAACCTAGCTCAGGCCTGACTAGAACCTGCTCAAGCTTGCCTGCCGGGTTGCGCAGTTCGAGTTGTGGTCCACCCGCCTGTTCGCTTGTCCACAAGAATCCCGACCCGTCTGTGAGCCACACAGGTACTTGCTGATTGAGATTGAGCCAGGCCAGGTCCTTTTCTGTAAGCAGGGGGTTTGTCCTGCCGGTCGTAGTATCGGCAGCCAGCAGGACCATCTCCTGCTGAAGACGGGATTGGACTACCAAGGTCAGCGGCCCGCCCTTGTCCCATCTGACGGTGGACAAGTAAGGGTAGCGTTCGCGGTTCCAATCGATCCAGGTGGTCTTACCGCCTACAGCGCTTACAGCACCGAGGCGTACAGCGACATTGCGCTTGCCGGGCCTGGGATAATACTGTCTGTGGGGTGTCTCGCCGGGCCGGGCGGGATCAGCTGCCGACCAGGTCTCCACACCACGGGCATCGGCCTCTTCGTAGACAATCTGCTTAGAATCGGGTGCCCACCAGTACCCGGCGTAGCGTTCCATCTCTTCTTGGGCGACGAACTCAGCCAGTCCGTGCGACACTTCCTCCGTCCCACCAGTGGTGATCTGCATTTCTTCGAGCCGCTCCAGGTTCAGCACGTAGATGTCGGCATCGAGTACATAGGACACACTCTTACCATCCGGTGAAAATTTGGGATCGATGAGTGTGCCATCGCTTGTCGGTAGCCTGAGTACACGGCCATCCCGGCGCGAGACAAGGTAAATTTTGCCCGAGAGGCTCACGAGGACACGTGAGCCGTCCGGTGAAAGCTCGAACTGCGTGAACCCGGCGGTACTGATGCGCAGGCGTTCGCGGCGGGCCTTCTCCTCGTCTGAGAGCGTCTCCGGGGCATCTCCGAGAAGTTGCTCGGGAGCAAGTAGTCGGCGGACGCTTTTGGTTGCGACCTCGAACTCGAACAGGCTCATCCGGGGTGAGCGCGGCGGCGATTGTAAGTAAAGGACCGCCTGCCCGTCAGGAGTAAGCTGGGGTCTGAAGGGGCGGCCCAGAATGAAGCCACGGGTCAGCGCATAGTCGCGCAGGAATTCACTGTTCATCGGTGCAGCAGGTCCGGCTACCTGGGCTGAGGCTGGGCTGAAACTCTGGAAAATCGCTACTAAATAGATAAGTAAAAACAAGATGGTAGGCATGCAGGTAGCTTACTGTTCACAAAGCCGGTCAGACAACAGGCTCACTCGAGGTCTTGAGACGGATTTTGTGGATGTTTCGGAGGGCATACCGGCCACCCGTGCACACTGACGTTGCCCACTGCATTTCATTCGTGGCATACTAGCTTTCTAGCCCTGCTCCATTCTTGCCGTGGAAGGGGACAAGACCTGACGACTAATTTATGTTCGATGCACTGAGCGAAAAATTCGAGCTGGCCTGGCGCAAGCTACGTGGCCAGGACCGGATTACCGAGACCAACATCACAGAAGCACTGCGCGAGGTCCGGCGTGCCCTGCTCGATGCTGACGTCAACTTCCAGGTTGTCAAAGAATTTATTGACGATGTTCGGGATGATGCCCTGGGATCAGAGGTTATTAGCGGCGTCACTCCCGATCAACAATTCATCAAAATCGTCCATGATCAGCTAGTCGAGTTGATGGGTGAAGAGAACGTCCCACTCAACTACGCCAAAAATCGTCCTACCGTCGTCTTGATGGCCGGGTTACAGGGCACAGGCAAGACCACCGCTTCAGCCAAGCTGGCTCTGCATCTCAAGAAGACCGGCTACAAACCCCTGCTTGCTGCCGCTGATATTTACAGACCGGCGGCGATTGACCAGTTGCAGACGCTTGGCGCTCAGATTGACGTGCCTGTCTTTGCACCGGGAGCGGATGTGGACCCGGTTGAGATCGCCCGGCTAGCGGTCGAGCAGGCCCTTCAAGGCAAGCACGATATCCTCATCGTAGACACGGCTGGTCGTCTGCAAATTGACGATGCCATGATGGCGGAGCTTGAACGCATCAAGGCAACCGTCCAACCGGACGAGATCTTGCTGGTCGTTGACGCCATGACCGGTCAGGAGGCGGCTAATCTGACGCGCGCTTTCCACGACCGTCTGGGAGTCACCGGTGCCATTCTCACCAAGCTCGACGGCGACACCAAGGGTGGCGCAGCCCTCTCCGTCCGTAAGATTTCCGGTCAGCCGATCAAATTTGTTGGTACGGGCGAAAAGGTTGAGGCATTACAGCCCTTCTATCCCGAGCGCATGGCTTCGCGCATACTGGGCATGGGCGACGTACTTACCCTGGTTGAAAAAGCCCAGGAAGAAATCGACTTTGACGATGCGGCCAAGATGGAGGAGAAGATTCGGACGGCCCAGTTCGACTTCGAGGATTTCATCAAGCAAATGCGCATGATCAAGAGCATGGGTCCGCTGGGTGGGCTGCTCAAGATGCTGCCTGGTATGGGCAACAAGATCAGCGACGATCAGATTCGCCAGGGTGAGGTGCAGCTCAAAAGAGCCGAGGCGATGATAGGCTCGATGACCGTCACCGAGCGCCGCGACCCGGACATGATCAATGTCTCGCGCAAGCGCCGCATCGCTCGGGGCTCCGGTGTCACCATCGAGGATGTGGGCAAGCTGCTGAACGACTTCAAGAACATGCGCCAGATGATGAAGATGATGGGCAGCGGTGCAAATCCCTTTGGCGGTGGCGATGGCGGTGGCGGCATGTTCGGCGGCGGCGGTGGCCGTCAGGCTCCCGGTCCAAATCCCGCCCTTGGCCCCGGCTGGCGCGGGCAGTCTTCCAAATCCAACCCTTCCGGCCCACGGCCATCTAGCCCAAGGCCGCCCAACAAAGGCAAGAAGAAAAAGGGCAAGGGTTTTGGGAAATAGTTTTCTACTCATTTTCTAAGGAGGTGAACAGCAATCGCTGTTGTTATTCGCTTGAAGCGCATTGGTGCCAAGAAAAAGCCTATCTACCGAATTGTCGTCACTGACCGTCGTACACGCCGGGACGGTGCCGCGATTGAGGAGATTGGCTATTACAACCCGCGTGCCAATCTCGAGAAAGGTCAAGAGGCCGTCAAACTGGATGTCGAAGCGGCCCGCAGGTGGCTTGCAACCGGTGCCCAGCCTTCTGATACCGTGCGGGGCATCTTCAACCGTGCCCAGGTCTATATCTCTGCTGAGCCAGTAAGTGATGAGCCATAGTAAACCGGACTACCGTCAACTCGCTGCTTTCTTAATCCAACCGTTGCTCGACTTTCCCGAGCAACTGACGGTGAGTAGCGAGTTAACTCTAGGTGGCAAAAAAACCTGGCTGAGAGTAGCCTTTGCCACCGCCGACAAAGGGCGGGTGTTTGGGCGGGGAGGACGCACTATCCAGGCTATCCGCATCGTACTGGAGTGCTCAGCGCAGGTCGCTGAGCAAGAAGTCTACCTGGAGGTCTTCGAATAGAAGTACCGCCCGGACGCAAGCAGGCACAAAGGAGGTGAGAAGAGCATGACCGAGGTACGCCTGGGAGAGAACGAATCGATCGAGTCTGCCCTCAAGCGCTTCAAAAAGAAAATTCAGAAAGCAGGCATTCTTTCCGAGATCAAACGCCGCGAGCGCTACGAAAAACCGAGCGCACGCCGCAAACGCAAAGCAGAAGCCGCCCGCAAGCGCCGCCGTTGAATACTATGCAAGATGGTGCCCGTGTCTATCGGGCATTTTTTGTCAACTCTTATAGAAGTGTTTGAGGTACGCTGGAGCTCTATTGCTCCCCTTCTAGCCTATGAAGACTTTGCGGACAGTGGCGCTCGGCGTCCTGACCTGCTTATTTCTGACAGGATGTGCATCCTACAGGCTGGGAGTGGAATTTGACTGGTTGGGTGGTGGGACTGTCCGTCAGACGCTTAACCTCGACCCCCTCCTCATTCAGATGGGCGGCGAGACCCTCGAGAAGCTGTTCGATAAACTGACTCGCAGGGTCGAGGCACTGGGAGGACGTTCGACACGCGAGACAAACCAGCTCCAACTAGACTTGCCCTTTGAGAATGGCCGGGATCTAGAAGGAAAAGTCAATGTATTACTGGGGCAGCCATTGCTTGCTGACGGGCGTGGGCTGCCAACCAAGCCCATCACTTCCTCTCCAGTTCTGCGTCTTGAAACAAGTGAGTATTTTTTGTGGACGACCTATCAGTTCAATGCAGAGCTTGATCTGCAGTCCGCTGTCTTACCCCTAGGGGCATGGACTCCAGGCCTGCCGCAACTTGAATTTGCACTGACAACTCCACTTCCAGCTCTCAAGTCGAATAGCGACGAGCAGTCCGTAAACACTCTCATCTGGCGTATCCGGCCCGGGCAGACTAATCGTCTCGAAGCAACTTTCGTAGTACTAAATCTACCTGTGAGCCTTTCCCTGGTCGCAGCTACTGTCGCACTTGGGTGGATGGTCTGGCGGCGGCAGAGAGTTTTACCTTAAATCTCAGCAGATCTTTATAGATGCTTTACACGCACCTTCTGCAACCAGGCGAAACTGATTGAAGTCTTCCGCCCCTGGTTTCCCCCCCTATTTTACCAGGGGCTTTTTTTGAGCATTTTTACAAACTCTGCCTCGGTAAACTCGGACTGGTCATGCTTAAAATGGTCCGGAACCGCTTTGCGCAATCATGGGACTCAAGCTACTGGTAATTGGTGAAGGTGGACGCGAGCATTGCCTCGCCTGGGCGCTCGCGCGTTCATCTCAGGTCGAGCAGGTTTATGTGACTCCGGGTAACGGCGGTACGGCTACCGAACCCAAATGCTGCAATCTCACCCTTAACTCGCTCGATTTTGCTGGCCTGATTCGCTTTGCCCGCCAAGAAGCGATCGACCTGACTATTGCCGGTCCCGAGGCACCACTCGCAGAAGGGATCGCCGATGCCTTCCAGGCGGCAGGGCTCCTGTTATTTGGTCCCACCCGAGCCGGAGCGCGTATTGAGGCAAGCAAAGCCTGGGCAAAGAAGCTTATGCACCGGGCAGGGGTTCCTACCGCCGCCTGCCGGGTATTTACAGACATCCAACAGGCCCGTGGCTACGTGCGAGACACACCCGTTCCACTGGTGGTAAAGGCGGACGGTCTTGCCCAGGGTAAGGGTGTCACCGTTGCCATGGACACGGATACAGCCCTTGATGCCCTCGATCAGCTTGTCCGGCTTGGCGAGTGCGGCAGGACAGTTGTCATTGAAGAGTATCTGAGCGGCGAAGAGGTATCCGTGCTCGCCTTCACCGATGGCACGACTATCCTGCCCATGCTCGCGGCTCAGGACCACAAGCGGATTGGAGTCGGAGACACCGGACCCAATACAGGTGGTATGGGTGCTTACGCTCCTGCTCCACTGGTTACTCCAGAGGTGATGGCTCGTATCGAGCGCGAGGTGCTTGCACCGACGGTTAACGCGCTTGCCCGCGAGGGTATTGATTATCGGGGAGTCCTCTACGCGGGCCTGATGATTGACCGCGAGGGCACTCCTCGCGTAATCGAATTCAACTGCCGTTTGGGCGACCCCGAAACTCAGGTCCTGCTACCTCTGCTTGAAACTCCACTAGAGGAAGTTCTGCTCTCGACGGTCCACCGGCAGCTTGAGCAGGTGCATTTGCAGTGGCGTCCTGGTGCTTGCGCGTGCATCGTGGTATCGGCTGACGGATACCCCGGTCCCTACCGTCAGGGTGACCCAATTACCGGGCTTGACCGTGCCCGCGAGGGCGCGCTGATCTTCCATGCCGGTACCCGACAGGTGGATGGCAAGTTACTGAGCGGGGGCGGTCGGGTGCTCGGAGTGAGTGCCCTGGGTGCGGGGCTTGAGCAAGCGCTTGCGCTTGCCTATGCAGCGGTGGGGGAGGTTGACTTCACAGGTGCCTACCACCGTCCCGATATCGGTTGGCGAGCCCTGAGCCAGACCAAGTGAGCGTTACGGGTTGGGAGATTTGCTCTGCAAACCATCCGAGCATTGGCTGTCAGCCCAGGTCACGGTAGTCTAGGGAGGCTTTGTTTTCAAGAAACAGCATGCTCCGGACTCTACCCCAGAAGCCCCTTTCAACATACTGGGAACGTATTGCCTCTTTGGCCCTGCTGGGTGCGATCGTTGTGTATTTCCTACCGGTTCTAACGGCTTACTACGAGCATTGGCTCGCGGGTGGCGGTAAGGTCGAGAACAGGGCGATTGCGCTCGTCGCGATCATCTATTTGGTTACCCAGCAAAAAGACCTCCTTCAGGCTCCGCTTGCCCGTGCGGGTGACCTGTGGATTGGCTTTGCCACGCTATTCGGGGGTTTACTGCTTGCTCGCGTACCTCTGCTCAATATTCAAGGTTTAGCCCTGAGCACGGCACTATTGGGGTTGTTGTGGTTCCGCTGGGGCAGGCTCGGCCTTGCACACCTCGGTAAACCTCTGTGCATCCTGGCCCTGGCCCTGGGGACGGATGGACTCGCAGACCAGTTTTTATCTGTGTACACTCCCCTGGTGCAGTGGCTGCAATACCTGGATGCCCTTATTGCAGGGTACGTCCTCTGGGGTGTTGGCTATCCGGTCGAACTGTATGCAACCGTGATTCGCATCGGCCAGGCCGGAGTGGACGTCTATGATGGTTGCTCAGGCATTCACAGTCTGATCGAGATTGGGGTACTGGCCGGGGTAGCCATCTTGACCATCTCTAAAAGAGACCGCGCAGCCAACCTGCGTTACTTCTTTGCCTGTATGGCCATTACCTTCGGCTTCAATCTCCTACGCATCCTGTTGCTTGCCTTCGCGTCGATATACGTGGGCCAGGAGGCTTTTGATGCCCTGCACACGGGTTGGGGCGCGGACGTCTACGCCAATCTCGTCGGCCTGACAGCGATTGTTTTTACAGCCAGGTATTTTCAATGGAATCCCTTCGCTCCCAAGACCGACTCCGATGGGGTCTGACCCTGGCCGGATTGCTTCTGGCTACTGGGTTGGGTTATGGCCTGTGGACCGGCTCCGCGAACCCAATCACTTACCTCAGTGAGAGTAAACAGCGGGCCGGTCGGGAGGCCACGGCTGCCCGACTAGTCGCCCTACGGCCCCCGAATATAACCAGGGCAACCCTGAAAGACCAGGATGAACACATCACCCTGGTGCGCTTTGACTCGACCAACCCGGATACGCCTGTTGATGCCTTACTATTTCACCCTGAAGATCTCCCCACCCGAGATCACACGTTGCTCTGGCAAAAAAGGGGTTATGCTGTGCTGCCCTTGGGTGAGGTGTACATAGCTGAGAATGTTCCGGCCCAATGCGAACTGGTTAGTGCTCCCGGAGGAGCACGAGGCAGTTTCTACCGCTTGAGCTATTACCTCACTGCAAACAAATACACGTCTGACTACCAGGCTCTCGTCTACTATCTGCTCCGAGAAAAAATCAGCGGCAGACAGCGTCCCCAGTGGGCTCTGCGAATTGAGATGCAGTTGCAAACTGACTGCCGCAAGAGTGAGTCTCTACTGAGCGCGAGACGCTTTAATGCTGCTGTGCAGGGTCCGCTGAGTAGACTCTAGATGCTCTTGAGATAACTTAACAAGTCGGCCATCTGACGTTCGTCGAGGTCAAATTTAGGCATAGGTGGTGTCTGTCCAGTAGTAACCTGACGAACAATCGCAAGGTCGGATTTACGGCCCTTGATAGCGTGAAGATTGGGACCTATCCAACCGTTGGCCTCGGTGCCATGACAGGTTGAGCAGTTGGCATTGAAAATTTCCCGACCCGTGGCTATCTCGCCTTCGAGGCTTAACACGCTCGTCTCATAAGCGCTCTGCTGCCCCTTGCTGATAAAAGTAACTGCGGCCCCCGCACCGCTTAGAAGGAGCATAGCCATGCCCAGTACGGCCAGAGTCTTCCAGGAAATCTTCACTTTACTTTCCTTGAGCGCTTACTAAGCAGGAACTCTTGAAAATTCTTAGTTTATCTACAACATAACTTAAAAAACCACCCTGCTAAGTCTAAGTTTTGCAATGAAGTTACTGGTATGCACTCCAGTAATACTTAGATGACTAGCGCTTGGGAAGCAGGCCCCAGACTGCGGCTTGCCTGTCGAGCCATCCCTGCTTGCGTAAGTGCTCAAGCTGAGCGTTGACCCAATCTCTCAGCCTGCCTGTTGCCAGACCACGCGGCATACCGATGGCGAGGCCCGCGCCGTCAAGCGTGCTGGGCAGGAGACGGTAGCCAGTATGATTCTGCAACCAGCCGCTCAAAACGGTGTTGTCAGCGGCAAAACCGCTCACCTCACCACGTATGAGGGCTTCGTAACCCTCTACATAGGAGCGGACAGGAACCAGCCCACTCTCAGGCAGCCACAGGCGTAGGGCTTGATGGCTGCTGGAGTCGGCCACTACCGCCAATCGCGAGTTCTCAAGGTCTCCCAGGGAGTCGGTTGAGCTATCCTGCCTGAGCAAAATGCCCAGACTGGTCTGGAGATAGGGAATACTAAAGTCCACTGTCCGAGCGCGAGGGATAGTTATGCTCCAGTTGGCAATAACCAGGTCGGCGCGGTCGTCTTTGAGCACGCTCAACCTCTCCTGGTTCAGCACCGGGACGAACTTGACTGCCCGTTCATCGTTGAAGAGTGCACTTGCCAGGGCGTGGGCAAGGTCTATCTCAAAGCCTGAGAGGTTGCCCTGCTGGTCTTGAAAACTCAGGGGCTTGAGGTTGTCTTTGACAGCCACAATCAGATAGCCGCGTTGCTGAATGGTCTCGAGCGGTGAAGCGGCGGCGGCCAGACAAAGAGGTCCCACGGTACAGCCGACCATGAGCACCCACCGCAACAGCCGCCCGCCTCCAGGTGTCAACCCCGCGCTGTCCTTGCGACCTGGGCCACCTGCGCAAATGCAGAGGGATCAAGCACGGCAAGCTGTGCGAGCATCTTGCGGTTAAGCTCGATATTGGCTTTCTTGAGCCCGTCAACCAGGCGGCTGTAGGAAATTCCTTCGTTGCGGGCTGCCGCATTGATGCGGACGATCCACAAGGACCGGAAGTCCCGCTTTTTTGTCTTGCGATGCCGGTAGGCGTAGCGCAAAGCCTTCATAACCTGCTGGTTTGCCGCAGTGAAGAGTTTTGAGTGGCTGCCGCGAAATCCCTTGGCCAGCTTAAGAACTTTGTTGCGGCGCTTGCGGGCGACATTGCCGCGCTTAACTCGGACCATAACAGTTACTCCAATCTATAAATAGGGACACTGGCGAGTGACCTTGTAGAGGTCGGACTCGCAGACTTCTACTTTTGCGGACATACTGCGCTTACGAGCAGATGACTTGTGCTGAAGCAGATGGTTTTTGCCCGCCCGCCGACGGCGGATCTTCCCGCTGCCTGTAGCTTCGTAACGTTTGGCAGCCGCCTGCCGCGTCTTCATCTTAGGCATGGATACTACTCCCAAATGGATGCCACTGTCCCAAAGGACACAAGCTCTTATCTTATCTGATTTCGACCTTGGGGCTACAAGTCTGATTCAGCGCGGCAGCAGGGCATCGGGCCGAGACTCGGCAGGTGAAAATACAACCTGCTGAGTGCGCAACCGCCAGCGCACGTTTACGCCGAAGATTTTCTGAACGGCATCCAGGGGAACAAACATTTCCTCGCCCCGCCAGTAGGGTGCTGTGCTGAGGATTACAAGCTGACGGTTGAGAGTAAGAACGGTCCCGTCCGTCAGCGAAGCCTCACGGTTGCCGTAGGCGAGCTTGACGGCCCGGGCATCAGGAACCACCTCGAGTCCCGCATTGAAGCCACGGGCAACCGACATAAGCGAAACATAAGGTTGTCCATTCGTCATAGTCACATCCAGGAGCAAAGACCACTCTGCCCGGAGCGGTCTGCTCGAGAGAAGCAGAAGGACGAGTAACAGACAATACAGGCGCATGGGGTCATTATTCCCGGCTATGGCGTCGAGCGATAGTGTCAAGCTTCACAATTTGCCAATTGAAACCCGTTGATAGTGTCATAGCCGACTGCGTCAGTTGTCGGTGGCAGGTACAAAGGGTGGCTGGGCCGGGGTAAAGACAGCCGGCTGGACGGCAGAATTGCCTGAACCATCCGATACGAGGTTCCCCAGACCGTCGATCAGGCGGCGGAGATTCTGACGAAATTTAGCGTCCC